>DAOUPS010000068.1 GCA_030626045.1 bacterium
AACCGGAAAATGGCGAGCTTTCATTTTTTGCAGCATCATTTTCGCAAGAGGGACATTATTTTGGAAGACATACTGCATTGAACTGCCCCCAAAATTCGAAAAATCTCCTCTGAACTGATCTCCAAGGTTTATCGTGAATTTGTCATATCGCATAGGGCCGTGAGGTGAAATGATCACCATGGTGTCAGGTTGCGAGCGATAAATTTCCTGTGCGCAATTTTCCATTCCCGCCACTGTTTTTCTCACGAGTGACAGTTGAGTGCCTCCGATATCAGGGATAATGATCGGCGGATGCGGGCAAAGAGCGGCGCTTTTTATCATAGCGGTAAATCATACTTATATCATAACGATAGCAAAACGATGTGAGACTGTCCAATTTCGTAGATAATATCGCGCTGGAGCGAGTTTGCAACTCGTACCAGCGCATGATCAATAACTAATTCACAATTTACAATCAATTCTCAATAATCAATTTACGAGGTGTTTTGAGTTTGCCAACGCGTAATGCGTGTGTTACACTTTGACAAGCGCTAAACATTAGAAGACTTCGGAACAAAAACCATATTTATGGGACATACTGAAAAAACGGAGGGAAAAAAGGAAGAAAAATATATTCAAGAGACACAAGAAAAGCATGAAAGGATAACAGGTGCCGGTGGTTCAATACAAGAAGGTGGTGTTTATGAGGATAATATCGTGGACGAAGAAAGCAAGCAGACTACCAGTACCAGGCTTATTGCGCTGTTTGTTATAGGGGTGCTTATTGGTATAACGATTAAAACTCATGCGATTCAGAAGATAACAATGGGTTTTGATGATTATAAAATTCACAAGCTCAAAAGCGATTTTGATTTGTTGAATTTTGATGAACAATTGGACGAACAGCAAGGTGCTGTTGATAAAACGAGCGATCAAAAGGATGAAGACTTGGAAGATCCGGAGAGCAATACCGATGAACCAAAAGAAGACGAGGAAAATTTTAAATAACACGGCGAGTTTTTATAAATAAACCATCATATTTTTATGGAGAAACGAAGCAGTGCGGAGGGAACAGAGGATAATAATGTAAATGAAGATCAAAAAACTGGATTATTCGGCGAGGAACAAAGCGAAGAAAACGGTGATGAAAATATGCGACAAAATACAAATGTTGATGAGCCATTAGAGAAGAGAACGGAAGGCGTTGAATCGGCGGACAAATCCCAAAATGAGTCGAACAAAGAAAAAATAACCTTGAATGAACATGAAGGAAAAGGTGAACACAAAAAAACGATCAAAAATCTTATTTCGGCAGTGATAGTCTTGTCAGGAGTGGCCGCCGGAAGCTTTTTTATTGATATAGTGCAATTTGCAAGCGGAAGCGGCTATTCGGAAAAAGCCCTACAAAAGACGAACGTGTTTGTGGCGGGAGATAAAACGTGGGTTGCATTTAAAGAGCCTGCAATTGAGGTTCAAATACTAACAGTGAAAGATGATGAACTGGAAAATTGTGAAAATTGCGACCCATCGATGGCTCTTGTGTGGCTCAAACGATTCATCCCAACGCTTATTGCCAGAAAAGTTGACGTTTCATCTCCAGAAGGAAAGGAAATCGTCAAAGGTTATGATCTAAAATCAATTCCGGCGTTTGTTTTTTCAAGCAGTTTAAGAGAGTCCGAATTTTATGATGAAGAGGCCAGCGTCCTATTTGAAAAGAAAAAAGATAAGTTTGTGCTTAATACCGTAGGACTGGGAATACCAGTTGGGCGATATCTTGAAACTCCGGAAATTTCCGGAAATGACGCACAGCGCGGAAATAAGGATGCCAAGGTAAAAATTGTAGTATATTCCGATTTTCAATGTCCATATAGCAAGCGGTTTTTCAGCGAGATCACAAAAGTTGCAGAAGAGTTTGATGATGACCAAGTTTTGCTTGTGTATAAGAATGCGCCGATAGAGCTTCATCCTCGAGGTGAGATCTCTGCAATTGTGGCTTGTTGTGCTCGGGATCAAGAGAAATTTTGGGAAATGAGCAGGATATTATATGACAAACAAAATGAATGGAGTAATGCGGCTGGAACGGAACCGTTCAGGAAATATGCGCGCTCTTTAAATATGGACACCAAAAAATTTAATGAGTGTCTTGATAATAAATCCCATTTTGAAGAGATTCAAATGGATAAGGAGGAAGCGGAGGACTTTGGCACTTCAGGTGTGCCGGTAGCGTTTATTAATGAACAATTTATAAGCGGTATTGTTGGAGAGGACAAGTTGCGCTCAATAATAAACAATGAACTTGAAAAGTGAAGCTCCGCGCGCTCATGTATGTAGTATTTATCACTTCTCCGGCGGAGCAAAATCCGCCGAAACAGAATAGATTTACCGCATTTATCTGTGGTTATATCCATGGTATTCTGTGGGGAGGATGAAGCTCTGCGTGTTTATGTGTGGCAATCTCCTGACTTCTTCGGCAGAGCGAGATTTGCCGAAACACTAAAACGAGAGAGATTTATTGCATATATGGTCTCCCGCGGAGGCGGGGCGGATAAACGAAAATAAATGCAAAACAAAAATCGTTACGAGATAATTATTCACGGCCGCGGAGGACAGGGAGCAAAGACAACAGCTGAAATATTGGTTCAAGCGGCGGTGAGAGAGAAAAAATTTGTGCAGGCATTTCCGAGCTTCGGGCCCGAGCGGACGGGAGCGCCAATGCTTGCCTATGTTCGAATATCCAATGAGCCGATCAGGACACACGAGCCGGTTGTGGATCCGGATTGTGTTCTTGTTCTTGATGAGACAATACTAGATACTATTGATGTCACGCAAAATATAACAGGAACTGAGGCAATAATCATAAATACAGCTAAGACAAAAAAAGAAATTTCAGAGCGGATGAAATTTAATGGGAACATAGTTACGGTCGATGCTAAGGGAATGTCTCTGGATATTATCGGTGAGAACAGGCCGAATACTGTCATTTTAGGTAAACTTGCGTTTGTCTCTGAAAAAGTAAAGATCGAGAATATTACTGAGGCATTTCGTTCAAAGTATGAAAAAAAGATAGGAAAAGAAAAAACAGACAAAAATATCAAAGCAATAGAAAAGGCATATAACATTTACTAATGACGCTAACCATCAAGGAATCAGGAAAATTCTACTTGCCCAAAAAAACTCCGCCGTTGGGCAGTGAGCTTGGGGCTGTGATCAAAAATGATCCAAGGAATTGTCCAAAAACTGGAGACTGGAAAACTGAAACTCCTGTTATAGATAAAAATGTTTGCATCGGCTGCGGCATGTGTGAACAGCATTGTCCCGAAGCGGCGATCAGGATGAAGAAAAATAACGGCCAGAAAAAACCGGTCATCAATTATCAATTTTGCAAGGGTTGCGGCATATGCGCGGAAGTTTGTCCCGTGAAAGCGATTCAAATGCGGCGGGGAAACGAAAAAAGGAACTAAATAGATAAATTTCACGTCTTGCTTTATAAATTAGCAGTTAGCACGATCTAATTCAACTTGCTTGATCTCATATGTATAAGAAGAATAACATTTCAATTGCTCTAACCGGTGGTCACGCAGTTGGTGAGGCCATGCGCCAAATAAACCCGGATGTGGTAGCTGTATATCCGATCACTCCTCAGACGCCCATTATCGAATATTTTGCGAAAAGGATAGCAGACGGGGAGATCGATACCGAAATTATTCCGGTCGAATCCGAGCACAGTGCTATGAGCGCTTGCATAGGTTCTTCTGCCTGCGGTGCGAGAACAATGACGGCATCAAGTTCCCAGGGAATTATGTATATGTTCGAAGTGCTTCCCGTTGCTTCATCCATGCGCTTGCCGATCGTTATGGCTGTGTCGAATCGCGCGATCTCAGGTCCGATCAATATTCATGGAGACCATTCAGACGCCATGGTAATGCGGGAAATGGGCTGGATCCAATTGTTTGCCGAAAACGTGCAAGAGGCATATGATAACATGATTATTGGCTGTAAGATTGCCGAAAAAGCGCTGCTTCCGCTGGCAACGAACATGGACGGTTTTTTCACTTCTCACAGTGTTGAAAATCTCGAGCTTCTTCGTGATCCTGATGTCAAGAATTTTGTTGGCAATTATGCTCCTCGGCAGCATCTTTTTAATTTCGATAGCCCAAAAACGTTCGGTCCGGTCGCACTTCAAAACAGCTATTTCGAGTTTAGAAAACAGATATTTGATGCCATGAATAAAGTGCCGGATATTTTTAATGAAGTAACGGAAAAGTTTAAAAAGCTATCGGAAAGAGGATATGTTTCGGTGGAGCGGTATAGAACGAATAACGCTGAAACGGTTATCGTCGCGATCGGGTCGGTTTGCGGAACTGTCAAAGACGCGGTAGACAAGCTGAGGGATAAAGGGAAAAAAGTCGGTTTGGTAAAAATAACGTTGTTCAGGCCTTTTCCGTATAAGGATGTGAAGCAGGCGCTAAAGAATGCGCAAAAGGTAATTGTTCTTGATCGAAATCTGGCGTTTGGAACGAAACAGGTTTTAGCCGGTGAAGTGGAATCGGCGATCAGCCAAGAAGTTCAAAGCGTTGTTTACGGGCTCGGTGGGAGAGATGTGTATGAAGAACAGATCATCGATCTTTTCAAAGGAAAAAATAACAGCGGTTTTATAATGTAGCTCAGTTGTAAAAGACGAGCTCGCTGATTTTCTGTTAAAGAAATATTTAAATGAAAACATATAAAAAATAAGCCGGTTT
This sequence comes from bacterium, assembly GCA_030626045.1. Taxonomy (GTDB): domain Bacteria; phylum Patescibacteriota; class Minisyncoccia; order Moranbacterales; family DUUL01; genus DAOUPS01. Next base: position 4,722 of record DAOUPS010000068.1, read on the forward strand.
ATGAACAAAAAGACTCAAAAATTCACCGTTGCGGCCACTTGTGCCGGCTGTCCGATCGGTCTTATTGTCCGTACCGTTCTGAATGCGACGGATGATGATATTGTTGTTGCTAATGCTACCGGATGCATGGAAGTGACCTCAACGATATATCCGAATACAGCCTGGAATGTTCCGTATATCCACAGTGTGTTCGGGAATACGGGAGCTACGATATCGGGAATTGAAACAGCTTATCGATCACTGAAAAAGCAAAAGAAGCTGAAAAATAATAAGCCGGTGAAATTTGTAGCTTTTGGGGGTGACGGAGGGACATATGATATCGGGCTTCAAGCTTTGTCCGGAGCCCTGGAACGGAAACATGATTTTTGTTATGTTTGCTACGACAATGGCGCGTATATGAACACAGGCAACCAAAGAAGCG
>DAOUPS010000021.1 GCA_030626045.1 bacterium
AAAACAGGAGAAAGCGCTCCATAAGTGATACCTTATTTCTTTTTTTGCCAAACAGCGCCATTACAAAAAAATATCCTGGCAAAAAGAGGATAACAAAAATCGCAATATATAGCTTTAAAAGTGGAAATAACATTTTATTGCTTGAGATTACTTCATCTGGTCTAAGAATTGTTTAGCGATACTATCCCAGCTAAAGTGTTTTTCTACATAATCGGCTGCACGGTTCCCAAATTTTTCAATAAACTCATCCCCGGCATCAAAAATAGCTTGGATCTTTTTTTGCCAATGTTCAGCATTTTCCGGTTCAATGAGAATTCCGTTTTGACCGTTTTCTATCGCATCGGCCAGTCCTTCGAGATTTGAGGCGACAACACATCTTCCGCATACTCCCGCCTCTATAACATTAATTCCAAAACCTTCCATTGTTCCAGGAACTTTTATATTGGGTGAAACGACGAGATCAACCGTATTAAGAAGTATCTTTAGATCTTTTTGAGGTAAAGATGGAAGCAGAAAGACACGTTTTTTAAGTTCCTTTTCTTTAATAATTTTTTCACAAAGCAGATAATCATCTTTATCGCCAGCTGTATTCTTCGAGACTCTGTTGCCGGCGGCAACAAATATAACAGAATCCGGCAAAAGCGGCATGACATTTTTAATGAACCAGCTTGTCCCTTTGTGCGGGACAAATCTTCCCAAGCGCAAGATCACCTTTTTATCTTCAAGGTTAGTTTTGAGAAGACTTTTCAGTTCCGCGCGTGAATGCTTTTCTTGAAGCTCACCGGAATCAACTCCGTTCGGAATAACCACGCACTTATTACGCGGCACTCCTTGTTCTACAGCTTCCTCAACTGTTGGGTTTCCAACCATAAAAAGCATGTCCATCCTTTTCAATGAGGGAATGTTGATCTTTCGATAAATAAGCGGAAGAAATCCGGATCTTTCGGCATACGTAACATCAAGACCATGAGTAACGCAATAGAAGCGCTTTTTAGGATGAAAAAATTTTAAAACAGCACCGAGAGGAGCTAAAACACCACTTCCGCATAAACATACATCATGCTGCGTCATCGCAAAAAAAGATCTGACAAAAGTGTACATCAAAAAAAAGGGAAGCGCTTTTTTCCCTTTTGAGTTCGCAAGAACCGTTACGTCTGAAATTTCTTTCAAATGACTCGCAAGATTGCAATTATGACTCTCAACACCTCCAATAATTGGAGGATATGAATGTGATAGAAACAATATTCTCATATAATATAAATAACATCAGCTCGCTCGATCAGTGGAATCTTAGCCCGTACTAGTTATTTATAGGCTAGCAATTTACTCCTTATCGAGCGCTTCGGAGTTTTTGGCAACGATTCCAATTCCAATTATCAATATCAACATCGCCATCGGAAATAGCACAACTTCACCTAAATTCCCCGTATAATTCTTTGCGCTTAATCCGAGCAGATCGATCATCAAAGAACCTCCAGTTATTACAATAAGCAATCCCAACAGAAATCTGAGTTTGCTCATCCGTTTTTCTTTTTTGCCGTTTTTCTTTTTCTTTTTCATCTTTTGATTTTAGTTTTTTTATTTATTTATAGACTGCTACTGCGACCTGAACGATAAGTATATAACTCCTACCGCTGTCATTTATGATTATATATCAAAACTTGTTTCCTTGAAAGCCCTTTTTTTCTTTTGATATATTTTTGATCTTTCCAATTTTGGACTTTTTTACTCTGTACATAAAATCCTCCGTCAGCTGCCTGTTTGATTTTATCATGTCGGCAATCAGTGCAAAAATAATAAGCTGGACACCCAGTGTCAAGAAAACAAATGAGAAAAGAATATAATTCTGAAAGGGCTTAATTTTAAATTCCTGCAAATAATTATAGGAGAATATTCCGAACCCAATGATTCCAAAAGCAACGAGAATTAATCCCGGCCAGCCAAAAAACTTTAGTGGACGGACATCCCTGACCGCTCGAAGAATGACCTTTCCCGAGCTATTCACGAATTGCCATACAGATTTTACCATTCTTGATTGGCGATCCTTGGGATATGATACTTTTACGGGAACCCATTGAATTTTTAAATTTTTCCCGACCGCATCAATAATTGTTTCCTGGGTATAAGTAAAATGAACATTGGTTAGATTAAGCCTTAAAAGCGTTTCTTGGTTGTGTGCCCTAAATCCGCAGGTGAGATCATCAATCTTATGATTTAGAAAAAAACCGATCATACGAGCTGCCAGCCTGTTTAAAAGATTTTTTATCCAAGGAATATTTGTCGCTTTATGTTTTCCGAAACGATTCGCGACAACCATATCTGCTTTTCTTTCAAGTACGGGAGAGAGCAGTTTTGGTATATCTTCCGGATCAAATTGGCCGTCGGCATCAATATTAACCATAAAGTCAGCAGCGTTGTTCAGCGCGCTTTCCACTGCTTGTTTAAAGGCGTACGCAAGCCGTCGATTTGGCCGATAAGAAATGATAATGTCTGCTCCGGCAGATTTAGCGATCTTCGCCGTATTATCAATTGAGCCGTCGTCAACGACTTGGATCAATTTTTCTTTAATGCGTAAGCCCGGTCCAGAGTGATAAAATTCATTATCAAAACTTGTCCTGATCCTCTTTATTGTCTGCGCAATAACATCTTCTTCGTTATAGGCGGGAATATTAACAATAAGTTTCATTAGAACATTCTCGGAAATAATTAAGTACCTTGATTATGCCAAAAAAACGCAAAAAACGCAACCTAAAAAAGACTGTTGCCAAATTAACTTCAAAAGGTCCAGGGCAGGAGTGGTTGAACTCATGCCGGAGCCCGGCTCTTTGGTTTCAAAGCAAAATATTTTTTAACCATTAGCGGTCCTCGTATTATTTTCGTCCGATTCCGTGATATTTTATGCCTAGCCGTTTGATTTTTCCGGCATTTAAACAGTTCATACCATCAACAATCGCTTTGATGCCATATTTCTTGAACTCGGTTTCATCGAGTTCAAGAAATTCGCTGTGATTGGTAACTAGAATTAAGACCTTCGATTTCCTAAGTAATTCTCGAGTTGAGGAAACGTTGGACATCTTTGATATAAACGGATCATATTTAATGATCTTTGCTTTTTTCTTCTCAAGCTCTTTAATGATCTTCAGCGATGGAGATTCGCGCAGGTCGTCAATATTGGCTTTGTATGACAGTCCCATTACACCAATTGGGGTGCCTTTCATTGGAAGTTTGACTTCATTAAGCAGGTCTTGAAGCAGTTCAACGGTATAGGAAGGCATGCTGTTGTTAACTTCCCGTGCGACGCGCAGTAAATGATGGTCAAATCCTTCTTTTTTTGCTTGTTCGATGAGATAATAAGGATCAACCGGAATACAATGCCCTCCAACGCCCCTTCCTGGAAAATGCGGCATGAAAGCAAACGGCTTTGTGGCCGCTCCTTCAATAACATCTTTAACATCAATATTCATTTGGTCGAAACTTTTCGCAAGTTCATTAACAAAGGCTATATTAATATCCCGAAAAGAATTTTCGACAACTTTGACTGCCTCTGCTTCTCGAATGGATCTCATCGGGTGTATTTCTCCGTCAATGATCGAGCTATAGAAACTTATCGCTCGTCGAAGTCCTTTACGCGACAATGAACCGACAACGCGAGGAATGTTGATCACGTCCCAATCTTTGTTTCCGGGATCAATCCTTTCCGGACAATGAGCCAGAAAATAATCTTTTCCATTTTTAAGGCCTGCGCCATAAAAAAGCGGTCTTATGACTTCTTCGCACACTCCGGGGTTAATTGTTGATTCAATAATGATAAGCTGATCCGGTTTATGATTTTTGATCACAGTTTGAACAGCGGATTTTAACGGCCCAAGATCCGGATAAAATTGTTTGTCTACCGGTGTCGGAACACAGATAAGAACAATGTCGGCCTTTTTGAGCTGTTGAGGAGAATCAGTTGCGGTTATTTTTCCAAGGAATTCCTTTCGATCCTCAACAAACTTTTCCTTGAAAGGAATTTTGCCTTTTTTGATAGATTTGATCTTTTGGCTGTCCAAGTCAAAGCCGACAACATTATATCCGCATTCGCGGCATCTGATCGCAAGAGGGAGTCCGACGTATCCCAAGCCTACAATGGCAACAGTTGTTCTTTTGAGATTCATTTTTGGTTAGTTAGTTTATACGGGATTGTTTCGTAATTCACCTTACCTTCGCATGGGTAATAATTTTTTTGAAGCTGTGAGTTTTGCTTAGCGGGAACAATTTTTGGTAGAAGTTGGTTTGGAAATAATCCTTACGCACTCGTTTATAGTAATAAGTTTTGTCCATAAAAACAAGCCCCGCGTCTTTTGCGAGGCTCTTGTGTGTAAGATAAAGTGCTATGTTACTTATCACTTTTTGATACCTCTACTCCTGTCGGTGGTTTTGGTATCGGCAGTATCTCCAATCTTTCATAGATAAGAGGACCTTGTCCAAACCCGATACCCTTAAAAAGTACCTTTTTAGTTTCAGGATCGGAGCACTCATAGACCGGAAAGACCTCGATCCTATAAACTCCAACACCCAAATAAGAAAGGTTTATTGGCTGACCAGCCGGAAAAATTTCTGTAACTCCGTTTCCATCAACATACAGCTTATATCCTTGGAGCACGCACGTGGTATAGCGGCGCACTCTCTGTTTACTTGGAATCTGTAGAGAAATGTGTTGAGGGAAATGTGGATTAATAGTGATTGCTTTGTGAGTCTCTCCTTTTGGAGTGAGAACTAATCCTAAGCGAGTAGTTGCAGAAACCGAGAAAGCAACTCCCAAGATAATAAACAGTGTGATTAAAATAAAAAGAACTTTTCTTGCCATAATTAACCTCCCTTTATTTGTTTGTATGGCGATCAACTTCCTACAACATATAACATTCTATCGGGTAACATGCAAGTTTTAGGTATTGCCAAAATTATGAAATTGTGCTATGCTGGGCAGAATAATAAGGGATTGTTCCCAAGCACGCTTTTGCAGCGAAAGATCAGAATTTCGAGGCAAATTTTTCGGCCAGCCTTTCACAAAAAGCGGAGTGAAAAATTTAACTGATTTACTGGCCGGCGGAACAATAAAAATGGTGTTTGGGAACAGTCCCGTTAAACAGTTTTATTCAGAAATTTTTATGGATCTTTATTATTTTTTCAAATCATCCTATAAGGACGCACTGATCACGATTATTATCGGCATCGTAGCATTTGTAATAGTGCTTGTTACAACACTCAATATGATCTCAGCGGTCATCGTTTTTTTGCTGTTTGCGGCTGTGGCAATTTTCCAGAAAAGCTTTTCCAGAGGCTGGCTTTTCCTATTATTGATCTTGCTGCTTTTTCCGTCGATGAAGATCAGCGGTGCCGCTTTTACGATCCATGATATTTTTCTTATTATTCTTGCAATTATCAGCCTGGAAATGATCCTGGCCGAAAACACAAAAGTCTCTCTCACAACAATATCATATTATCTTTTCCTTTTTGAATTGATCGGTTTGAGCATCATAATCTTTGCTAAAATATTCGGGGAGCAATCTGACCCCCTGGTTCTGATCATTGTGATCACTATCGCAACATATTGGATCATAACAGCGGCATTTCAATATTTTTTCCAGACACAAAAACGTTTGCGGAGATTTTTCATTCTTCTTATCACAATTGGTGTTATTCATTCAATATTCGGTCTCGTGGCATTCGGATTCGGTTTCCAAACCCCCACCGGATTAGGTATTTCCAGCGGGAAAACACAGTTTCTTGTGTTTGAAAATGTCAAGTATCAGATCAATGGCTTCTTGGGAAATGGATACAGTTTGCGTGTGGGAAATAACGCTCTCGCACCTTTTTTATTAGTAACCATTCCACTTACATATTCATTGCTTCTGAACACAAAAAGAAGAAAGAAAAATACAAGGCCTTTGAAAAAAATTGAAAAAACAGTCCGCTTTTTTGATTCAGCAAGTTTTTCCAAAAGAACAAATTTTATCAGTAACCGCTTGATTCAAAAAATTAAATTCGGAATAAGCAAGCGAAGGATTGAAAAAAATTTCTCCGGCAGAATATTTTTTGGTATTTTAATTGCAATACAGCTAATAGCGCTGGTTTTTACGTTTTCATATGTTTCATTGATCATTGCCGCAATCGGAATTTTCGCAATGGGCATTTTACTTAGAAATAAAAAGTTGATCTTGTTTATGGTGGCGATAATCGTTGCACTGGCACTTGTTCTGCCCGGTGCTTTTTCAACCGTAATGGGAGAATCGGAAATCAACGCCGCACGATGGTTTTCCGGCTGGGAATCGATCCAAGATCACTGGATGTGGGGAAGCGGCTGGAGAATCAGCAGTGATGAATCCTATGGAGTAGAACCGATAAAAAATTCATACATTTTGATCTGGAAATATTTTGGAACTTTGGGAATCATCGTTTTTACCGCTATTCTATGGAAATACTTCAAGGAGTTGTACGGCAACTACAGAAAGTCAGACGGGGAGAAAAGAATCTGGCTAATTGGAATTCTCGCGATTTTTTTGGAGTTCTTATTTTTAGGCTTTATCAGTAATTCATTTTTCTTTGGTCCGGCAGCGCTTGTTTTCTGGCTGTTATTCGGGGCTATTGAAAACCTCAAACACAAGCAGATCGTTTTCGGGCTAACTGAAACTCATTTAACACAAAAGCATAGACTGCTTTGATCATGGAAACAATCCTATAATATATACGTTGACGTGATGATGCATGACAATAATAAAAATATAGGTCAGGGAAGCGGAAAAGAATGGAAATTCTGGATCCTTTTTTGGACAATTTCAATTTTATTTTTAGCCGGCTGGCATATTTTTTGGCAAGTTAAAAGCAAAGGATGCTTGAGTATGTTGAATTATGTTCGACCTATTATTAGGGTACTGCCAATCGAAGACCACCAAAAGAAGGAACTGGATACAATCTTTGATATCCTTCCGAAAATTGCAAGAGGAGAAGAAAAAGTGTTCTTGATCCTGTTTCAAAATAATCACGAACTTCGTCCCGGAGGAGGATATATAGGAACATTCGGAATACTAAAAATAAAAGATGAAAAAGTAACTTTTATTGATACTCACGATACTAATGTGTTTGATTCGAAAATAGAAACGGGAATAGAACCGCCTTTTCCAATGAGTTCGCTATTAAAGATATCTAGCTGGGAAATGCGCGATAGTAATTGGTCTGCCGATTTTCCAACCAACGCAAAGAAAGCCGAATATTTTTATTATCTTGAGGGTGGAGAAGAAAACATAGCCGGAGTTGTGGCGGTTTCCACGGAACTTCTTCCTTCATTTCTTGAAATTACCGGTCCGATAGAAGTTAACGGCTACCAAGGGGAATATAACAGTAAAAACGCGATCTCCAAGCTTCAGTATCAAGTTGAAAAAGGATATGTTGACCAAGACATTGAAGAAGGAAAAAGAAAATATATCATCAAAGAATTATCAAAGAAGATTCTTGAAGAAGCGCAAGACCTTAACTGGTCGGAAAAGAAAAAATTCGCGGAACAGATCGAGGAGCACCTGAATCAAAAGGATGTAATGGTTTATTTTAAAGATGAGAATTTACAAGAAAAGATAAAAGATCTTAGTTGGAGCGGGGAAGTAAAGCCGGCCAAGCAAGATTATCTGATGATAGTTGATGCGAATCTTGCGTCGCTTAAAACGGATCAAGTAATCGGCAGAAGTTTTGAATATACTGTTGATTTCACAGGCGAACGCGCGTGTGCGGATCTAAAAATATTCTACGAGCATAGAGGCAGAGTTCGTGATTGGCTGATCGCGGATTACACATCCTATCTTCGCGTTTATGTCCCTAACGGCAGCTGGCTCATCAATCCTGATGAAATAAACGATATCAAATTCGGGCAGGAGCAAGAAAAAAAGTATTTCGGTACAATTATTAAAGTACCGCTTGGCAAAACAAAAACCGTTTCTTTTTCCTATTATTTGCCTGATACGATCAATGAGAATAACTATCGCATCTTGATCCAAAAACAGTCAGGCGTTAAAAGTGTGAAAGGCACAATAAAGATAGTTGATTCTAACGGAAAAATAAGCGGCTATGACGTGGAACTCAGCCGTGATCGGGAAATAAAAAAGTGAAAAATTTCCTAATTTCTTTAATTAAGGCTTGGGATAAAATTCAAACACCCAGAACTTGACAAATTTTAATTATTATACTATTGTATATCCAGTTAGAATCATAAATTCAAGCTATAAAAGGAGGATGTATGGATTTAGAGGAAGCAAGACAGAAATTGGCAAACAAAGAGATAATTTTCCTGGCTGGAACTCGCATAACAAGAGTAAAAGTGTCCGGGATACTGAATCCAAGCACGGAAGAGTCTAAAACGGGAATCCTGTACGTAGTAGAAGGCGAGTTCATAGAACAGAATATGATCAGGGGAGTAAACGGAAAAGTCTTCGTATATTTCGACACCGAAATCTATATCCAAATAGCCGGGAATCCGAACTTTGAAAGAAACGCAGAAAGCGGTGCCCGCATCACTCACTCATTACCCATCAGGTAATATACAATTTCGCGAAAAACATCGAAAGAGAGCTGAAGCTAAAGTAAGGCAAGGCTCTCTTTTATTAACTCTTGAGTACGCAAATTGAATTCAGCTAATGCGCGCGACTTGCGTGCAAGTTTGACATAAGTTTTGTTCTATGCTACACTTAAAAGTCGCTTTAGTAAAGAAGCGCAGTTGTTTGAAAACAGAATAACCCACAAAAATAACCCAACAAAAGGAGACTAGGAAAAATGGAAAAGCTGGAAAGATTTTTTGGCGATTATTCCTGGCTTCTTAAGACGGGAATATGGATCTTGCTTATTTTTTGGGCCGGACAACTTTTTACTCCGATTAAAGTCGCAACTCTGGAGAATATAGACTTTTATGAAAAAAGAGACTTTGCGGCAGAAAAAGAAGCCAATCGAGAAATTGATCTGCTTGTGGCAAAACTCATAATGAAAGCTCAAGAAAAGGGCGATGACTATAGCCCTTGGGACTATTTTGAGGACCTAAAGGAGATCGACAAAAAGAAAACAGTAGTTGGAGAAAAACTAGGCTATAGCTTTTCCTATGGATTTCCGCATAAACTCATGCAACTTCTGGATATCAGCAGAAAAAACATTGGCAAAAAATTTACATGGAGTGATGTGGAGAGCGCCACTGATTCTTATCACAAGTGGCTAGACTCTGGCACAAAGTACAGGGAAGAGCTTTGTGCGAATGTTAAAGAGAAAGGTTGGAGCGAAAGTCTAAAGTGTTTGCTGAACTGGGCTATGGTCCTCTATTCGCGAGCCTTTTTCCTGGTTATCCTTCTCTATTGCGTAAGAATGTCGGAAAGAAAAGGCATTCTGGAAACAATTTTAGCGGGCAAGGCAAAATTTTTATTATCTGTTTTGCTGTGGCCCGTTTTCCTCTTCCGCTATCCGTTCAGTATCGTTCGAGAAATTCGGGTTGAGGCGGAACTGCGCAGATTCGGAGAATTTTTCCGGCGTTTGAGCACCGAAGAAAAAATAATGGCTCAAGAAGCTGCTCAAAGAGAAGATTACCGGAATTGGATAAGACAATTCAGGCTGATCAATGGCCATTTTTTCGAAAGGACGCTTTTCGCGGCCTTGATTCCGGCTGTATTGATGTATGCGTTTTCACCGGTTATGGAGCTGTCTTTCGCTCAAGAAGCTGTTCAAACCAGAGATGGCCCAACTATAACTGAAGCCGTTTCCGCTTTTCAAGAAATAGAAAGCGGACACATTGGTCAAGAAAACGACAACGGTAACGACTATCCTCAAGGAACAGATATCGAAGCGCCGATAATTCAATTGATCACGTTTATGCCTTCGATAACCGTCAAAGTCTTTTGGGATCGTTTTCCTTGTCGGATCGTTGTGCAAGAAATTGAGCATGTACCAATATTTCGATTATTTTAATTTTGGGCGGCTTGCAATCCATTAATTAAAATAATCCTCAAAGAAAAAGGAAGGAATGAATGAAGCATATATGTGCAATAATTCTTTTGGTACTTCTCTTTTGTCAAGTATTGACGCCAACGATTTACGCGGGCGGAGCTAAAGACAACTATCTCATGCTTCGCTATGAGACCGGCAAAATCGAAAACGGAGACAGTTATTCCGGAACCTACAACATATTCGGGAATAACAGCCTTGAAAAATGGGCACTGGGATTTCGGTTCATTACCGGCGAAAATAACTTTCAACTGATCATTCCCTGTGTCTATTATAAGGTGGGGAATGGCTGGCAGTTTGGAGTTGAATATAGCTCTGACTCATTAGGCAACGAAAAGGCCGGCCCTGCTTTCCGTTTTATGGGTCCTATAGGTAGTAAAGTATTTGTCTTTTCGACAGGCGCTTACTACTTTGACTTTAATGATGACAGGAATATGATAGACTTATTTCTGCGTCTAACAAATAATAAAAAACAGGGATGGTACTATGGAGTGGAGGCCTGGTACTATCACACCAAAAATGGAACGGAAAATCTTCATTTCCGACCGTTTAAGATCGGTTATAAGTTCAAAAACTTAGCCCCCTTTGCCGCCATCCAACGCAAATGGAACGACCAAGGAATGCAGGCCGACGCAATTTTAACCGGCATTGAAATAAGATTCTAACATTCTAACTTGAAAATATGAGCTCTGCGGAAAATTCTGCGGGGCTCATTTTATTTGGATCAAGACATGTATTTGAAATTTTCATGGTTTTCAGCTACAATTCTGGTATATTAAAACATAGCAACGGTCAAAACAATGGAAGTTCAAAAAACAAAAATTAAGGGACTTTTGATCATCGAACCGCAAATATTCGGGGATGAGCGCGGTTTTTTTCTGGAGACCTATAATCAAGAAAAATACAAAAAGGCAGGAGTAAAGCATAACTTTGTCCAAGATAATTTATCCAGATCCGCTAAAGGAGTTCTGCGCGGACTTCATTATCAAATTGATCCCCATGCTCAAGGCAAGCTGATTCAGGTGATCCAAGGATCGGTTTTGGATGTAGCGGTAGATATTCGTTTTAGCTCTTCGACTTTCGGACAGTACGTGTCCGTAGAACTTAACGGGGAGAATAAAAAACAATTTTGGATCCCGCCCGGATTCGCGCATGGCTTTATTTCACTGAAAGATGACACAATTTTCAGTTACAAATGCACCAGTCTATACAGTCCTGAGTCGGAAAGAGGAATAATGTGGAACGATCCGGATTTGAGCATTGATTGGCAGTTGGAAAAATATGTTATT
>DAOUPS010000114.1 GCA_030626045.1 bacterium
AGGGCTTGCCTCAAACATGCAAAGCAAAGAGAGCGGCTCAGTTGGCCCTAAAATAAAAGTAGAGGATATGAAAGGGATTAAAAGAGGATATAAGGAACTCTGGTATAAATATAAAGTAGAGGGAAACGAGAAGGCCAGGATCCAGTTAATCAATGAATATAGTAGAAAAATTCCCGACATATTAGATAGTATGAAAGCCGCACCAGAGCTAGCATACTTATTTACAGACTATGATTCTATTTACTTTGATCTTATTAATATTGGAAGTAAAGCATTGAATAAATGCATGAATGAATTTGATCCAATAAATAGTAATATACAGTTTAGTGATGAATATTCAGGTGCTGTTTTTGACGCTATGATAAAATATGCCGCGCGTGAATTTAAAAAGCAGACAAAACAAAAAAAACTGGCGGATATTATAAAACAAATAAGAACCGATGATTGGGAGCCTGTTGATCCGCTTGCTCAGGAACGAAAATTTAACCAGATAAACAATTTGTTGGAAATGTTGCCTCTGCGAACAGAAGATATAATTAGGAAATATATTGTGGAAGGCAGAACACTAGAAGAGGTTGGGGACTACTGGGATATAACAGATGAGAGAGTAAGACAAATTAGAAATAAGACTATTAAATTCATCGATGAAGTTATTGCCGCAGATAAAGGTATGTTGTTAAGCAAGTCCACAGAAGAATTATCACCTACTGAAATGAAAAAAATAGATAGTTTGATAAAAAAACGAGTAGGGCCACGCGAATGGCATAAATACCGGTGGTTAGAAGAAAAAAAGACGCCGGACTCCACGCCGAAAGATAAAGCGCCGGCCGCCGAAATACCCGACACTAAAGAAGAGAAAAACATACTGGCCAGAGAGAGCATATTAGCAACTTACGGATATGGCGCATTGGCAGCCGGGATAGCGGTGATATTAGCTTCTTGGTTCGGAATCGGCGATATGCAGACCAATCTGGCGGTAGCGGGTGGTTTGATAAATTTTCTTGGTATTCGGACTATTTTGGCCTGGCTGGCTGAGTGGCTGATTAAAGGGCGCGCTTTACGGGCCGGTCCGAAGGCGGAGCGCGGCCTGATATATTTCGAAGAAGGGAAGATAAAGTTTAACCACGCCATTAATCCTGAATTTTCCGCCGGAAGAAAACGTGTTGCCTATCTCGGCTATATACTCTTAATCCCGCTGGCAGCGTTATCCCTGGTCCATGAGCTTATCCATAAATTCATAAAATCGGAAATTATTGTATACGGGATTGAATCTTTATTGGCAATAACCGGTATGCTAGTGCTGCCGGGTTCTTTGCTGCCAACAGTATTAAGCGTGGTCCTGATTGTTGCAGCGTGCTTAATTATCCGGGCCGCGTTCAATGAAATATCTGGCGAAAAATTAAAGGTGACAGCCGCGGTCGTAATAATGCTGGTAGTATTTATACTTAACAGCAATATTCTTTCTGCTTGGTTTTTTGCTGGTTTAAGCCGAAAGAATATTTATCAACTAGGAGAGCTTTCAGCTCTGAAATCCATCACAGTTTCGCAGAGATTAGCTACTTATGAAAAAGTGACATTAGAAAAATGGAAACCCGCATCCGGATGGACAGATGATTCCGGAAATGCGCAAGAAAATCTAAAAGATATAACAGTATATGAAAACGTAATAGTAAGATTAAGTGGAAATGTAGCCAAACTATTCATTATAGATGCATGTGATTGCTTAGGTGAAGGGGGATGGTTTGAAAAGACAGATAAACCAATCGTTTTCAAACCTCGAGGAAATGAAACTGACGAAAGTATAACACTCAGGGTTATTTTTGCAAATAAAGGAAAAGGCCGGAAGGTGCCGATGATGAATCTTTTGAACGGAAAAATCACGGCGGGTGATAGTCCGGATGCTCTGATTTCATTGAACCCAAATGGGCAATTAATATTCCAAAGGGACTTGGATGGATTCTATGAAATGTTTTATACCATTCAAAAGATGGATCAAAATTCTGAGATAATAACTGATCAACCGGAAACTGTGTGGCTGGATAAAGAGTTTAAAAGTATTCCCTCGAAGATTTGTGCCGTTTATGATGTTGCTAAAAAAAGTCCTGATGATAAAGTCAAAGCAGAAGCGGTTTTTAATCAGCTAAAAACAAAATTCAGAAAATCAATTAGTCAGAGATGTGAACTTAACGTTGGGACTTGGGGAAACCTTGTCGGAAATGTGTTAAAAAAAGAGAAAGTATTTGCCGCGGATTGTGATGCATTACTAGTTAATGCTTTCATTCATTTGCGCTACGTAGGGCTTAAAACCGTCTATTTAATAGGGTATAAAAATGGAAATAATGATTCTTTACTAACAGAAGACGGGGTTCCTACGGAATTTCATGGTACTCTTGCATGCGAGATTGATGGCGAATGGATTATATTTGACCCGACGGATATTGTGCCGGCTGCAGAATCACTTGAGCGTCTAAGCGCCGACATTAAAATTATTACAGGCCAAACAATAGAGCAAGAACCATTGTCTCTCTCTAATTATTCACCAAAAACTATTTTTGATGTTATAAAAAAAACTTCATCAGAAAAAAATGCGCCGGATTCCAAGCCTGCCAAGACCTTAAACATTCTCCAGAAACAACATGACAAACTAAAAGAGAAAATTGCAGCCCAGGGTTGGACTGAGCTGACTTTTGGGGAGAAGTTTCTTTACTATCTCAGCCATCCCATAACCGCCGGTTTTACGGAAACCACTCTTATTTTCGGAGCCATAAAAGGCATCAGCCCGCTGGCTGACTGGCTGGCGCTTGATCCG
>DAOUPS010000092.1 GCA_030626045.1 bacterium
CAAGACCTGGGTGCATGCGCAACGCCTTTTGCAAAGCCTTAAAACCGCCTTTTCTGCGATAGCTTTCAATCGAACGCGGATCGACTATGTCCCAATGCCGTGTAAGTATCTTCATAAAAAATTGCCTATAATATTTGTGTTCTATTCGGTTCGAAATAGGAACGTAAAATGTCATCAACTTTTTTCGGATCTACTTTTTCAAAAATAACTCCGTTCACTTTCATTATTGGCCCTTGAGTGCAAAGTCCGAAACAGCTCTCGCGCTTTATGCGAATATTTTGATCAAATTCGTCACCGACCTTTATTCCGGTAAATTTTTCTATTTCTTCTATGACCGCTTCCGCTTTCTTAATTGAACAATTCGCTCCATCGCATACCTGGATAATAATTGATGCCGGTTTCTGAAAATTGATCTGGTCGTAAAAGCTGGCGGCGCTATAAACCGCGGATGGCTTAATATAAAAATAATCAGCACATGCCTCGATTGATTCCTTTGAAACGAAACCGAACTCATCTTGAATTTTTTTTATTGCCGGCAAAAGATTTTCTTTTTCCGGTTCAAATTGAAGCAATGCTTTCTCAATTGTCATTTTATTTGTCTTTGATGATTCCTGTATGGTCATTATACCACATCACAATACCTGTGGTATAATGAAACTGAAAAATTCATTACAAGTTTAAGAAATTGTTCTCATAATATAAAAAAATGACACCTATGGAAAAAAACATGAACAAGCATCATTTGGCCACTATTACGATCTTGGTCAAGGATAGGCACGCGCAAGCGCCTGACGTGAATAAAATACTTACCGCACATGGAGATATGATAATCGCCCGTCTCGGTGTTAACGTTCAAAAATATTGCGTTGAGCATTGCACGGCCATGATCACTATCGCTGTTGAAGAAACGGTAAAAGAGATCAACACACTTACGGAAAAACTTGATGAAATTTATGGCATTGTTGCTAAAGTAAGTATTATGACTGAATAAAACAATATGCCTTCAAATAAACATTGAACAAAAAGGTGAACAAAAAAAATACAGTTGCTATCACAATTCCAAACAATATCTCCATAGCCGGTTTTCGAGCTTCTGATCTGGCATGGACAGTGATCTTGACATTATTGGCTGTTGCCGCACCGGCAATTTTCGCGCACACACCGCATAATCAATGGGTAACGGGAACGATTGTCAATGCACTTTTATTCATTGCCGGATGGAGATTAGGAATCGTGAATGCATTTGTGATTGCGGCGATGCCATCTACAGTTGCACTGATGCGCGGATTGCTCCCAACGCCAATGGCCATTATGATCCCCTATATTATCATGGCAAATTTTCTTTTGGTGATCGTGTTTATGGCACTGAAGAAGAAGTTGTTTGTTGGAATGATTTCTGCCAGTCTGGTTAAGTTCGGATTTTTGTTTATTGCCGCGATGTTTTTATCCGCTCACATCGGTTCAAATTTGATTGTTATGTTTCAATGGCCGCAACTTGTAACGGCTCTCGCTGGCGGTCTTGTGTCGATTCTCGTTATCAAATCTTTAAGAAGTCGCTCGAACTAACTTCTCTTTTCATCGAACTCGCCCGTACCGAGCAGTACATTCGGGCAAACAGGCGAGTGTTGGCAAAAAATAGAAACTTTCATTATCTTCTGTGAAAATAAGCAAGCCACCAATAAAATACCGGTGGCCTATTTAAACGGAAGAAGATTCTCGCAGAACCTCTATGGTTTATTCTCTTTTTCTTTAATGATCTTCAGTTCTGCGCCTATCCTGTCTAACTTTTTTGTTAAATTAGATCTCTCATCTTCGTTGAAACGTGCTTTTCTTTCTAATTCTCTCAGTCTGGCTTCAAGTTTTTCTTTTTCCATACGCAAACGCTTCATCTTTTTTTTGACTTGGCGCTGGGCAATTTCAATATCCAGCTTCTCTCGATTGATCTTTCTCGTATCCGATTCTATGCCAAGCAATTCAGCTTTAACTGCAAACAGTTTATTATTCAAACTTCTTTTTTTCTCCAGTATGGACATTTGGTCTTCCATATAGCAAGTTTAGTTTTTATAGGGATTATCGGCAGGCAGGCACTGGTTCAGTCCGGGAACAATCCTTTTATGTTTAAATGATAGGCAACCAACACAGATGCCGTCAACTCTCCATGATATCAGAAATGACACCTCCTCCAATCACAATGTCAGCGGCATATACAACTAGTGATTGTCCCGGCGCGACACCCCATTGCGGCGTTTCCAGCTCCGCAATCCATTGTCCGTCTTGCTTTTTAAGTATACCATGTGTTTGTTTGCTTTGGTATCGTGTCCTGATCTGGTAATTCTTGCTGCCTTCCGGCTCGTTATTCACCCACACAGCATCCTTGAAAATGATCTTTGCTGCTGATAGCCTTGGGTGATTAATATTCTTTGTAACTACAATCTCGTTTCGATCAATTGATTTATCAATTACATAAAAAGGCCCTCCGCTTAAATTCAAACCGTGCCGCTGCCCAATAGTTAAGAACTCGCAGCCACGATGTCCTCCCAAAACATTGCCTTTTTCATCAATAATCGATCCTTCTTTTTTTTCAATGAACTTTTCCAGAAAACAATCGAGGGATTCTTGTGCGTGGAAAAAGCATACGTCTTGAGATTCATGTTCTTGAATGTGCATATTATGGTCTTTGGCGTATTGTTTAACTTCGGTCTTTGTTAGATCACCAAGCGGGAATATTGTCCGTTGCAACTCTTTTTCGGTAAGGCGGTATAGAAAATATGACTGGTCTTTCAATCTATCTTTGGCTTTTTTAAGATAGAAATGGTATTCATTTTCTTCAATACACGCATAATGGCCGGTTGCAATGTAGGAAATGTTTTTTCTATCGGCATATTTGGCAAGATTTGAAAACTTTATAAGATAATTGCATAAGACGCATGGGTTTGGCGTTCTTCCGGTCTTGTATTCATTAATAAAATAATCGATAATTTCCCGTTTGAATGTTTTTGAAATATCTTTAATAAAAAGAGGCATTTTAATTGCTTCGGCAATTGCCTTTATTTGTTTAGCTGAATGATCGTTATCATACAAAACAAAGTGCACTCCATGGATATCAAATCCGCGCTCTCGAAGAATGAGAGCGGATACCGCCGAATCAACTCCGCCACTCATGGCTACAAGTACTGTCTTTTTTTTACTCTTTTTTTTCATTTCGAAATCGCTGCTATTTTCTATTACGGGATTATTTCAAAGCTTTGCCCCTTCTAGATACAAAAATGTTTGAGCGAGGCGTTGTTGCGCCCCGCTCTTTTTTGTATCTCTTAGCCATCCATTTTCTTTGCCTCCTGTTATTGTTTTTCTGTCCATCTCAATGCCAATTCAATGCTTTGGCATTAAACCGGCATGGAGACAACTGAACTGCCGTTAAGAAATTGTTACTTTTCCCTGTTTTTTTCTATGGGATTGTTGCCAAGCTAGCTCCGTTGGCAAAAATTAGGGAATTTTATTCACAGCGAAGAAATAAAATTTTTAGTTATGAATTAGCATAGGTAATAATTTTTTTCAAAGCTGTGGATGAAATTAACAATTTTTGGTA
>DAOUPS010000040.1 GCA_030626045.1 bacterium
CAGCTGGCGTGGGAAACAGGACATAAGGAAATTGACGTTAAGCTTATTAACGCGGCCATTATAAGCGTAAAAATTGACGGTTATCGAATCGCCAATCCAATGGGCTTTCAAGGAAGAGATGTTTCGATCAGCGTATTTAACGCTTATGCTCCAATGGTTCATCTTGGCGCACTGCAAAAAATTGCCGATGAACTGGATCTCGAGCTTATTTCGATTGCCGCAGAACCGTATGCAGTCGCTCAGTCGATCGGGACATACAATAGTCCCGAATTCGGAGCGATCATTATTGATATTGGCGGCGGAACAACGGATATAGCGCTGGTCAGAAATGGCGGATTGGAAGGAACAGTGGTGTTTGCCTTAGGAGGGCGCGCTCTTACAAAAAGGCTTGCTGCTGTATTAAATATATCATTTGATGAAGCGGAACAACTGAAGCTGAAATATTCAGCAGGAAAAACAAGCCAAGAGATCACAAAAAGGATAGACTTGATCTTTGGCGAAGATTGCCAAATATGGGCCTCAGGCTTGGAAATCGCGCTTGAAAGTTTTTCAAATTACGATCTTTTGCCGCCAAGAATTCTTTTATGCGGAGGAGGAAGCGGACTGCCCGGGATAAATAAAGTTCTTTCCAGTGAGTCACTGTATGATAAACTTCCACTAACCCAAAATCTACAAGTCGGTTATATTCAGCCTCGTGATGTCATGAACATTATTGATCAAACAAAAATATTGAAAAGTCCCCAATTTATTGCTCCCATGGGACTGGCAAATCTAGCGCTTGATATTTCAGGAGAAGAGGAAGTGCTGTCAGACGTTCTGGGAAAAGCCGTCAAGATCATTCAAAGCTAAGGGACTATTTTCTAAATACAACTTAACGTAATAAAACTAATATATATCCAAATGCACAAAACACTGTATATCGACGTGAATGAGGAAATTACCGGTATTCTTGAACGAATTCGCTCTGAAGAAGCGGATGATATTGTTTTAGCGGTGCCTAAGGACGCGATGCTGATTCAAGGCGTGATCAATTTGAAGCTATTGAAAAAAGAGGTTGAGAAAATGAACAAAACTCTAATAATCGCGACCAATGACAAATATGCTCGGAAAGTTATTGAACGCCTGGAAATAAAAACGCAGGAAGCCAAGAATTACTTGACCAGCAATGAAACGCCAGGCGCAAAAGAAAATAACATTTCTGAGAAAGCGGTGCGTGAAACAGTTAACATAGTGAATAAAGATAAAGCGGATAAGGATACAACACTGCCTGACAGTATTGGAAGTTCCGGTTTCTATGATCAAGCAGGATCTGATGGAGATACTGAAGGGCAGGATAAAGCCAATGAACTGCCGCCTGAAATTGAAAGACAAGGAAAAGATGAAGTGGAGAAATTTGATATGCATGGCAGCGATAAGCTGAAAAAGGAGCTGTATGCGGAAAGAGCAGGTCTTCAAGAAGTACAGCAACAGCCCGCGAAACAACAGCCCGCGCAGCAAAAAAGTGCCCCACACTCAATCAATGAAAGTATCTCTGTGAAACAACAACACTCTCAAATGGATGTACAGCCGAAACGAAAAGAGGTGCCGGTGAAAGTAAAAGACGAAAATCCGGGAGTTAGGGACCTGTTTGGCAATGTCCAGGAGGAAGATCAAGTGCTCTCAACAAGCAAGGGTGTTACTCCCAACAACGCGAAAACGTCAAAAAAAGCCGAACAATTTTTCTCAAAAAAAAGTACAGGCAAGGACAAAGAGAGAAATTGGCCAGTTGCGCAAAAGCAGTCGAAAACATCAAAATTTTGGAAAGTTCTGGCCGCGGTTCTTATCTTGGCCGGTGCGATCGCCGGAGCTGCCGCTTGGGGTTATACTAACTATCCGAAAGTATGCGTTTCCATATTTTTGCAAGAACGGACGCTTTCAAAAGAAATAAAATTTATTGTCAAAGACGGACTTGAACCGGCACAGATCAGTGCTGAAGCGATCCCCGGGGAATATTTAGAAATGACAATAACGAAATCAATGAATTTTGACGCAACAGGAGAGGCCTACGAATCGGATGATGGAAAAGCCAGAGGGAAAGTAACGATATACAACAAATATTCTTCATCGTCCCAGCCTTTGATAGCCACTACCAGGCTTTTGTCCAAGAAAGGGAAGCTTTTCAGAATTGTGGGTGATGTTGAAGTTCCTGGTATGAGTGAAAATGAGCCCGGAGAAATTAAAGTCGATGTTATTGCCGACAAACACGGCGAAGATTTTAATATAAGCGCCTCAACATTTACCATTGAAGGATTTAAGGGAAATCCGAAGTATGAAAAATTCGAAGCCGCATCTTCAAAATCAATGACTGGAGGCGGAGAACCGGATCCAAGTAAAAAAAGAGCCATGGTTACGAACGAAGATATTGACAATGCGCGCCAGAAAACCACTGAAACACTTGAACAAACATTGGAGCAAGAAATTGAGTCGCAAATCAGCAATGGAAAAAAAGTGCTTTTAGACTCAATTGAAAAGGAAATAAAAAGTGCTTCATCCTCGCACAAAGCCAATGCTGTCGCGGATTCATTCAGTTACACGGTAAATCAGGAAATAAAGGCGATTGCATTCTCTGTTGAGGATGTAAATTTTATTGTTATGCAGGAACTTGAAAAAAACATGAATGAAGGACTTGTGATGGATCAAGCGAGCCAGGTTACATTCAAAAAAGGTATTGCGGATCATGAAAGTAAAATATTGACAATGTATGTCGACGCACAAGCGTCATCCTGGCCGATCCTTGATATGAATAAGATCGCGGACGGACTTGCGGGCAAAAGTGAGAATGAGATAAAATCATTCTTATCGAGCTACCCGAATATCGCAAAAGTTGAGATCGTCATCACTCCATCATGGCTTACGACTATTCCTGCCTCAAAAGATAAGATCGAGATAACAGAGAATCGACTGTAAGGCCAATCAGCTAGCCTTGACAAAAAATTTATTTTTATGTAATCTTGGTCTTAGCAACACAAAATTGAATAATTTGTCCAATTTAGAAGGAAGGTGCTACTTTGTCTGATTTTCAAGATCTAGGTATGCATGACTGCGACAGCCTTCGCTTTTTTGTTGTTTGCTGACATTAAGGGACCGTTCCTAAATTATCATGGCAAAAGAAATTGTAAAATTAGAGGGTGAGATCACAGAGCTTTTGCCAAGCACTATGTTCAGGGTGAAATTGGAAAATGGCCATATTATCCTGGCTCATATTTCCGGTAAAATGAGAATTCATTTTATTAAACTTATGCCTGGAGATAAAGTCGAACTTGAAATGAGCCCTTATGATCTTACAAAAGGAAGAATTACCAGGAGGCTCTAATACTTCACCAAACTTTTATGAAAGTTCAAGCGTCAGTAAAAAAGAGATGCGATAAATGTAAAATTGTTCGTCGAAAAGGGCGAGTATATGTTATCTGCAAAAATCCGAGGCACAAACAGCGGCAAGGATAAACCTAAAACATTCCAATAAATCTAATTTTTACACTAATGGCGGTAAGAATTGCGGGAATAAATATCCCTGACGAAAAAAGAATAGAAATAGCCTTATCCTATATTTACGGAATGGGTCGTTCGCGTTCCAATAAAATTTTGGAAAAACTTGGTATTGATCCGAATATTCGAGCCAACAAGATCTCAAGCGATGAGCTTAATCGCCTTAGGAGCGAGATAGAATCGGAATATACTTTGGAAGGAGAGCTAAAAAGGCAAAAAATGATGAATATCAAACGGCTCAAGGATATTGGAAGTTATCGGGGAACAAGGCACAGCAAAGGGCTCCCGGTCAGAGGACAGCGGACAAAAACCAACAACCGAACAGTTAGGGGTAATAAGCGGGCAACCATGGGAAGCGGCCGGCGTTCAGTTGAAAAGAAATAAGGTTTTTTATCGATAAACTCACATTAATATTAAAGTAAAGCATGGCTCAAGAAAAGGAGACACAAAAGAATAATGAAGACGTTTCAGTTGATGATGACAAGAAAAGTATCGCGGGAGGGAAAGAAGGATCATCCGGAAATAAGGAAAAAATATCCAAAGAGAAAAAGGAACAGCCCAAAAAACAAGTTGCTGATAAAATGGGAGATGGAGACAAAAAAGGCACAAAGAAAGTTGAAGCGCTGGCTGTCCCGGAATCAGCGAAGAAAGGCAAGCAAAGAAAATTTCGAAGACAGGTGCAGAGAGGATGCGCCTATATTAGATCTTCATACAATAACACGGTTGTTTCTTTTACGGATCTTCATGGAAATATGCTGGCTTGGTCGTCATCCGGTCTTTTAGGGTTCAAAGGAGCCAAAAAAGCGACAACATACGCCGCAATGCAGGTAGTTCTGGATGTTCATGAGAAAGCGCAAAAATACGGACTAAGGGATGTTGAGGTGTATATCAAAGGTGTTGGAAGCGGTCGGGAAGCGGCGCTTAGGGCATTGGCGCAAAAGGGCTATAACTTAACAAAGATCAAAGACATTACGCCGATTCCGCATAATGGCTGTCGGGCAAAAAAACCGCGCAGAGTGTGATGTCTTAAAAAATATATATGGCAAAGCAAACCAACTCAAAATGCAAATTATGCAGAAGGGCGGGAGAAAAACTTTTTCTTAAAGGCGATCGTTGCTCGACTCCGAAATGCGCGGTTGTCAGAAAGCCGTACGCGCCAGGTATGCATGGCGGAACAAATAGATCATTTCGGGGCGGTGGCAGGGGCAGGGGCCTTTCCGAGTTCGGAAAACAGCTCGCGGAAAAACAGAAGATAAAAAGAATGTACGGGGTCTCGGAACAGCAGTTCAAAAAACATCTTTCTGATGCCATGCAGCAAAAGGGCGTTGTGAGCGATAATCTTTTAATAAGGCTTGAGAGTAGATTTGATAATATTATATATCGTCTTGGATTGGCGTCGTCTCGAGCTCAAGCGCGCCAGATGGTGAATCACAGCACATTTTTGGTAAATGGGAGAACTCTTGATGTGCCATCGGCCAAGCTTAGGACGGGAGACGAGATAAGTGTAAAGAAACAAAAAGCCGCCAAATTATACATGAAAGAACTGAAAGCTATTTTGCGAAAAAAAGATAAAGAAGTTTTATCTTGGCTGTCATTTGACCCGAAGACAATGACTGGAAAAGTTCTATCCAGTCCGTCAAAAGATGAAATTAATTCCAGTCTTGATACTCATCTTATAATTGAATTCTACTCACGATAGATTACCGCGTGGGAAGCCGGTTTTTAAATTAGGCTTTTCAAATGGAAATATAACCATTAAAATAAAAAAATGCTCTCAGTGTCATTGCCAAATCCGCCGCAGTATGAAGAAATAGGCGAAAATACCGGGCGATTTATAATTAAAGGCTGTTATCCTGGGTACGGGACAACTCTTGGGAACTCCATAAGGAGAGCGATGCTTTCATCGCTTCCCGGAAATGCCGCGATCGCGGTGAAAATAAAGGGAATTACCCATGAATTTACGACCGTGAAAGGAGTGATGGAAGACGTGGTTCAAATAATTTTGAATCTTAAAAGGGTGAGTTTTAAGCTTAATGGAGTTGAGGAAGCGACGATCTTTTTAAAAGTTAAAGGAGAAAAAGAAGTAACCGCGAAAGACTTTAAAACAACTTCAGAGGTTGAAGTTGTAAACGTCAAACAGCATATTGCCACACTGGCTTCTTCTTCAGCCGAACTTGATATGGAAGTTAAGATCAAACAAGGTTTAGGATATATCCCGATAGAGCTGCAAGAAAGGGATGAAAAGGAAATCGGAACAATTGCGGTTGATGCTGTTTATACTCCAGTCAAGAGGGTAAACTTCACAGTTGAAAATATGCGTGTTGGGAAAAAAACAGATTTCGATAAAATTATACTTGATATTGCCACAGACGGCTCTATTACACCGCAAGAGGCATACGTCCAGACTGTGGAAATTCTTATGTCACAGTATAATGCCATCGCGAATATTGATGAAGGCGAAAATGAAGACCTTGCGGATGTTATTGAAGAAGATGCTGGTGAAGGCGGCGAAACGGCAAAAGAAGAACCAAAAAAAGAAGATAAAGATATTCCGGTCTTCGAACTGAATCTTTCAACGCGAACACAGAACATTCTTGCCGCGGCAGGCATTAAAATGGTCTCAGATATCGCAGCCATGTCAAATGAGGATTTAAAGGATCTGGAAGGAATGGGTGATGTCGGGATAAAGGAAATTAAAAAAACGGTCGGTACGTTCGGGGTAACATTAAAAAAAGCATCTGAATAATTACGGGTAACGGCCAATCTCTATGAAAAAAAGAAAGCAGGGAAGAACTCTTTCGAGAAAAAAAGAACAAAGGATCGCTTTAATGCGAACGCTTTCTGTCAGTCTTATTAAACACAAGAGAATTAAAACGACATTGGCAAAAGCGAAGGAAATGAGGCCTTTTGTCGAACGGTTAGCCACTAAGGCAAAGAAAGGGCTTAAAAAAGGTTCAGAGTTGGCCGTGTTAAGGCTTTTAAAAAAAGAGCTGCCTGTTGTGGCAGTTAGTGAATTGATGAAGATCGCTGAAAAGCTCAAAGAGCGGAAGGGCGGGTATTTAAGGATCATAAAACTGCCTTCAAGAAGAAGCGATAGTGCGGCAATGGCACTTGTGGAGTGGACTGATGAAACAATAAAAAGCGATAAAAGCGAAAAGAAGGAAAAATCAAAAAAAGATCCGGCAGTTAAAGAAAAATCAGATAAATCAGAGAAGAAGAAATAATTTAATCTATTGCGCATGAATGCGAGCATAAAGCCACAATATATTCTATTTGACGCTAAGGGGAGAATTCTTGGAAGAATGTCAACGGAAATTGCCAGAACTTTGTCAGGCAGAACAAGCATTGAATATGAACCCAATGTTGGCGGAAAAGACTGGGTGATAATAATAAATTCCGACAAGGTTCGTTTGAGCGGAGAGAAAGGCAAGAAAAAACTGTACTGGAAACATTCCGGATATCCCGGAAGCATCAAATCAGCAACGTTTAATGAGATGATGGAGAAAGATTCTCGAAAAGTTATCAAACATGCGGTTGAAGGCATGATGCCAAAAAACAAGCTTTCTCAAGCAGCTATGAAGCGTTTAAGGGTATTTAAAGACGAAAAGCATCCATATGGCAAGAAAATAGGTGATAACGGCGATAAATAGTAAATTTGGTCAAATGGCAAAGAAAAACGAATTCTTTGAAGGAGTGGGAAGAAGAAAAACGGCAATTGCGCGTGTTAGGATCGTTGAAAATGAAAAAGATCAATCATTTTCTATCAATGACAAAGAACCAAGCGTATTTTTTGATACTAATGAGCTCATTTCGATAATCAAAGCTCCACTCGTTGCGACGGCAACGGATGAGAAATTCACGATAACGGCGAAAGTGCGCGGAGGAGGCAAAAAAGGCCAGGCAGGCGCGGTTCAGCTAGGTCTTTCGCGCGCGCTGGTGAAATTCGACGATGAATTCCAAAGAACACTCAGAGACCTTGATTATTTAAAACGCGATCCAAGAAAAAAAGAAAGAAAGAAGCCGGGGCTCAAAAAAGCCAGAAAATCACCGCAATG
>DAOUPS010000084.1 GCA_030626045.1 bacterium
GGTGCTGCGGAGGAATTCGGTATTTGTGCAAGCACTAACGGTGATGCGGGGATCGCTACCGGTTACTCAAGAGATGCTACTCCCGATTGGGATTGGGAAACCAGTACAGCCACAACTTTGGTGTCTGAGGGTGATCCCACTGCCACTGAGACCGTTAGCGTGTCATATTTGGCGAACATTGTCGCTTTGACTGAAGCGGGAGACTATGAGACCGATATTACCTATATTGCAACCGCAACTTTCTAGCAAAACACTGAAATTGAACTTTTTGATATAACTGAAATATATGTCAGTAACAACACTCCATGAGTATTGCCTCGTGGGGTGTTGCGTTATATAATGTATTCATAGAAGAATTGACCAATAATAAATCATTGAAGATGACCTTTACACCATCCAGAGCTGGGAAGATTGTGGTTGGAGCAGTGTTTTTGCTGTCTCTAATCTTTTGTTTATTTATGTGGCAGCAAGCTGATGCTCTAATCGTTTCACCGGCAAGATTGGAGATCGAAGGGGATTCGGGAGAGACGGTTTCCAGCACGCTTGATCTGGTCAACAACCAGGATGAAACCAAAACCTTCTTTTCGTCAACGGAGAATTTTGAGGCGCAAGGGGAAACAGGTATTCCGCACTTTGTTGAATCTCAGGAGGAACTGGCGGCTTGGATCAATGTCAAAGATCAAGTCATTCTTAAGCCCGGCGAACGAAAAGAAATTCCTTTCACGGTTAACATACCTCAAGATGCCGGAGTGGGAGGGCATTTTGCGGCAATCTTCTGGAGCACTAAGCCTCCGAATGTTGAAAGAGGACAAATTGCTGTGGGAGCAAAGGTTGGCATCCTGGTCTTTCTGAGAGTGCGGGGGGACATCGTGGAACAAGGTGAGATCATTGAGATCAGCCCTCTGGCTGAAAAAACAGTCTTTGATTCATTGCCGATTGATCTGATGTATCGCTTTGAAAACAGCGGCAATGATCGGACCAAGCCAATCGGCGAGTTGGTCATCAAGAACATGTTGGGCAGAGAAGTCAAAAAGATCCCTGCCAATAAAAAACAGGGAAGCGTGCTACCGGAAAGCATCAGAAAATTTTTTATCAGTTGGGGCAGGGACGAAGCAGAAGACGTTGAAAAAAAATTCGAAGAAGGCACTTTGTATCCTTCGGAATCGTTTTTCACCAAGGTTAGAAATCAAATGGCGCCTTTCGCGATGGGAAGATATAGCGCAAATCTGAGTTTGAATTATGGGCTGGGTGACAAAAAGGCTGACACCCAATTCGTTTTTTGGGTCATTCCCTGGCAGTTGCTAACTGCGGCTTTGCTGGTTTTTGTCTTTGTCGTTTTTGGAGGGAAGATGATGCTCAGGAGATATAACAAAAGAGTTATTGCTCGTGCCCAGAAAGCACAGCGACAGAAAACAGAAGAATAAAAAACAAACCAGAATAATAATGCTTTTCAGAAAAAAGAGTGCAATTTATAGTGTGGTGCTTGTTGGGTTGTTTTTCTTGACAATTTCTTCTGTGGATGCCCAGACAGTTGTTGAGCAAGAAACGATTACAGTCACTGCTCGAGTTGCGCCGGAAAACACAATAATTTTTTCAGGAGATGCCTGTCCTTCATGCCAGGTTTTTTTGTTAATGAGCGGTTCAATTGAAGACTCTAGCACTAGCCTGGGGGACGGAAGCTTCCAACTGTCAATTGAGGATATTCCGGCCGGGACCTATCAATTTGGAGTGTATGCCGTTGACTTGAATAGTGTTCAATCCGGCACGTCCTCATTTTCAGTCACTATCTCACAAGGTGTCATAGTGTTTGTTTCAGATATTCTGGTTCCGCCAACACTGCAAAGCGATCACAGCAGCATTGTGCAGGGTGAGACAATAACTCTCTCGGGATATACTGTCCCGAGTGGCAGTGTCACGATTGATGTTGACAGCGGCGATTTGGTCATCCAGGTGAATGCAGCCTCAGATGGAGAGTTTTATTATCAGTTGGACACAACAAATCTTCAGATTGGCACCCATTCCGCCGAAGCTTTCGTTAAAACAGCAACGGACACATCGGGCAACAGCAGAATTGTGGAATTTGAGGTTATCGAAGAAGAGGAGGAGGAAGACGAAGAAGAAGATGAAGAAGATGAAGAAGACACCTGCGACCAGGCCGATTATAACGATAATAACAAAGTCAACATTGTTGATTTTTCAATTTTGGTGTATTGGTATGAAAAAAATAATGTTCCCAGCAGCATTGACTTGAATGAAGATGATGATGTAGATATAACGGACTTCAGCATTCTGATCTATTGCTGGACGGGTTAGTTTGGAAATTAGCTTAAAATAAATTTTTTGATAAAAATGAAAAGATTCTTCAAGCATTTGTTTCTGATGGCTGTTGCAACCGCGGCTTGTTTCACGTTGATCGCGCAGCCAGCGTCAGCAGCAAAACTTTTTTTAGAATTTGCGGAACAGCGGCAAGAAGTTGGCGTTGGCGAAAACATTCATCTCGAGTTGTTTTTTGATTCAAGAAAACAAAATATAAATACGATCCAAGGAAAGATCTTTTTTTCTTCAGAAACTGTTTCTCTTGAGCGGATTTCTCAAGAAAATTCAATCTTAAGCTACTGGGTGGAACCGCCGCAAGCAAAAGACACGGGTGAGATTGTTTTTTCCGGCGTTGCTCCCGGAGGATTTAATGAACCGAAAGGTTTAGTTTTGTCTCTCGACTTTTTGGCGCAAAAGGAAGGCATAGCGCATATTGGTATTGGAGATGTGCGGGTTTTGCTTAATGATGGGAAAGGAACAGAGCTGGAAACGATCAGTTCCGAGATCAAACTGCTTATTGATCCGAAGAAAACAGGACAAATCAATGATGCGCAAAAACCAGTGGCCGCCATTCCGGATGACAGCACTGCTCCCGAACCTTTCGTTCCTGTAATTTCTCGACACGAGGAACTGTTTGATGGCAAATGGTTTGTTTCTTTCTATGCGCGAGACATTCATTATGGCATTGGTCATTATGAGATCTTTGAATCAAGAAAACTCATTGATTTTGAACAAGCAAGCGAAGAAAATGCCAGCTGGATTGAATCAGAAAGTCCGCATCTTTTGCAAGACCAGAGTTTGCAAAGTTATGTGTATGTCAAAGCTGTGGATGGGGCCGGAAATGAAAGAATCGCGACGGTATTGCCGCGGGAAACAAATAGCTTTTTGCATCATTACAATTATATGGCAATTTTTGCTATAATAATTATAGCGTTATTGATGGTATTTATTTTTGTTTATAAGAACCGTTCAAAAATAAGCAAGCCAGAATGAACATCGCAAATAAATTATATCGCGCCGGCGCTATTTTTATCAGCCTTGCCATAACTTGGCTGGCTGGTGCAAATGTTGTTCAAGCCGCTTCGCTTTCTATGTCGCCCGCCAGCGGCACTTTTTCGGTGGACAGCACCTTTGATGTTTCTTTGTATTTGGATACCCAGGGAAAAGAGGTAAATGCCTTAAAAATTTTTGTCAAGTTTCCGGCGGACAAGCTTCAACTCGTTTCCCCAATGACTGGAAATTCAATCGTCGCTTTATGGACTACCCAGCCGCAATTCAACAATCAGGCCGGAACCATTGAACTGCAAGGAGGTATTCCTAACGGAATTAATACTTCCAGCGGCCTAATTACCACTTTGACTTTCCGGGTCAGCGCGGTAGGCGGCGCGGCGGTAAAATTCTTGGATAATTCCAAAATACTTCTTAACGACGGTGAAGGAACCGATGTGCTGGCCCAGTCTAGTAACGGAGTATTTGACCTTTCCTTGCCTCCGCCAAACGGTCCAGTGGTAGCGTCCAAAACGCATTCCGACCAATCACGCTGGTACTCCCAATCAAGCGTTATTTTAGCCTGGACGGCTGACGAACAAGAAGTGGAAGGCTATAGCTATGTACTTAATAATGATCCGGTGGATACTCCCGACGATATTTCGGAGGGAATAAAAGAAAAAGTAATTTATAAAAATCTGGCGGACGGCAAACATTATTTTCATATCAAATCTTTGA
>DAOUPS010000050.1 GCA_030626045.1 bacterium
AATATAAAAAATATGCTCGAGATTGCTCTCTGGATAGCAGTTTTTGCTATCAGTCTCACGGTGCTTTTAAAAGCATCCGATTTATTTACTGATGCAGCGGAGGAAATAGGCCTTTTTTTAAAATTGCCAGCGTTTAGTATTGGTGTGACGATCGTTGCGTTTGGAACATCATTACCTGAACTTGTGTCATCCATGTTTGCAGTGCTTGGGGGATCATCTGAAATTGTCATAGGAACAGTGACGGGATCAAATATCGCGAATATTTTTCTGATCTTGGGTATTGTCGCGATTGTCGGCAAGAAAATGAAACTGAATTTTGAGATACTAAGTGTTGATCTGCCGATTTTGGCGGCATCAGCATTTCTTATGGCAGTAATGGCTTATGATGGAAAGTTTACGACAGCTGAAGCAATACTTAGTCTTATCGGCCTTTTCATATATTTATTCAGAACTATTTCCGCGGACGAAAAAATACCTAAAAAAGACCAGAGGAATATCGAAACAGATATAAAAAGGGCACTTGAACTGAATAAGCCTTCAGGTTTTCCGGTTAAGAGTTTTTTGATGCTTTTATTGGGTGTAGGATTTATTATTATGAGTGCAAAATATACGATCACATCCGCGATTGAATTATCTAAGCTATTCAATGTCGGAAAAGAAATCGTTGGCGCCAGTATTATCGCGTTCGGAACATCACTGCCTGAACTGGCGGTAAGTTTTGCCGCTGTTCGAAGAGGAAAGATCGAAATTGCGGTCGGTAATGTTCTTGGGTCGAATATTTTTAACACGCTTGGTGTGATAGGCGTGGCCGGATTATTTGGGACATTGGTTGTTCCGACGAGTATTTTAATGTTCAGCCTGCCGGTTATGCTTATCGCGACAATGTTATATTTCTTTGTTACGCAGGACAAGGAAATTACCAGCTGGGAAGGCGGATTTTTGCTTCTATTTTACATTCTCTATATTGGCAAGCTTTTTAATTTTATTTAGACAAACTCTTAAACTGAACAAAAACGAAACCGCTCCCATGAGGAGCGGTTTTTTTCATCTCTTAAGTATTTCATATAAGAAAAGAGTCGTACTAGGTACGACTCGGGTTCGCGTTGGATTTATTTTTCTATTCGGTACTTGGTACTGTCTATATGGTACCAAAATAAATTTTACTGTCAAGCGATTACAATAAAAGTTATCCACAGGTTAAAAAAATATTAAATAGCACTTTTAATGGGAATTTTACCGGCACAATAGACTTGATAATGATAATCCTCAGGTGATAACCAATTTTTCTAAAAACAAGCTGTATTTTACATATACTAACGAATCTTTTTCCGAACGGAGGATTTGTCAAACTCAAACACCAAAAAATGGCTGAAGCAAGCCATTTTTTGTTAAATAAAATTCAATTTTAAAGATCAATTATTCTGATAATTTGGTGCTTCTTTGGTTATGGTTGCATCGTGAGGGTGGTTTTCCACTTTGCCGGAGCTTGTAATTTTTACCGGACAGGCTTTTTGTTGCAGTTGTTTGATAGTTTTTACTCCAAGGTAGCGCGCTGGTGCGAGTTTGTAACTCGGACCTTTAGTCTGACGGCGGTTGAACTAGCAGTATGTAGATATAAATGAATTGAGATTATTCAAGCTCAGGATCTATTACGAGAATGATCAAAACAAAACACCGCTGTGAATTATTGGTCCGAGTTGCAAACTCGCACCAGCGCAGAAGAGTAATTTTAATGATAGACTCGGATAAAAAGAGAGCCTTACAGGGAAGACTCTCCACGAATATCGGCTTACTCCTATTTGTATTTTCTCAGTATATCTAGAGCTAGAAAGGCTTCTTTGATATCTTTGGAAAAGCTTTTCTGAGTTTCAAGTATATTAAGGAGAAAATGTTCTATTTCAGCAACATCAATATCAGCACCAATGTCAATGCCATCAATAGCTTTTATGGTTTCTGTCAAACTTTCCAATTCGTTCTTTGCTTTAACTAGAGAAGAACGAAACACTTGACGAAAAGTATTCAAAAGTACTTTCTTGATAGGCTCGGTATCAGTATCTTCAAAAGAAAATTTATAAGAGACATCAAGATCTTTAAAAACGTTAAAGTACATTTTTCACCGCCTTATTGGCTTTTTGTCCAAAGAGCTCAGGTTCTTAGAGCATCCCATTCTTTTTTAGTGTTAATGCCATTTTTACCTTTTTAGGGTAAACTTTGCAGGTCAATTATTCTGATAATTTGGTGCTTCTTTTGTTATAGTTACATCGTGGGGGTGGTTTTCCACTTTGCCGGAGCTTGTAATTTTTACCGGACAGGCTTTTTGTTGCAGTTGTTTGATAGTTTTTACTCCCAGGTAGCCCATTCCGGACTTAAGTCCGCCGACAAGTTGGTAAAGAGTTTTACAGACAGGACCGCGATAGAGTGTTCTTCCTTCAATACCTTCGGGAACAAATTTGCCGGAGTCCTTGATGCCGGCTTGCCCATAACGATCTTTCGATCCCTTTTCCATTGCGCCCAGTGATCCCATGCCGCGATAGGCTTTATACATTTTTCCTCCGGCCAGCAATGTTTCTCCCGGTGATTCCTCGGTTCCTGCCAAAAGTCCCCCCAGCATAACAGCATTTGCTTTCATAGCCAGCGCTTTAACAATATCCCCAGAATACTTTATGCCGCCGTCAGCAATAAGCGGAACTTGAGTATTTTTTCCGCGTCCTTTGACGGCTTCCATGATGGCAGTTATTTGAGGTGCTCCAACTCCTGTTACGATCCGTGTTGTACAAATTGATCCGGGACCAATACCTATTTTTACAGCATCCGCTCCGGCTTTAATTAGATCGCGAACCGCTTCTTTCGTCGCAACATTCCCGGCGACAACATCAATTTGTTTGGTTAAGTTGTCTTTTTTAAGAATTTTTATGGCTTCGATGACATTTTTTGAATGTCCGTGAGCAGTATCAATAACAAGAACATCTGCTCCTTTGCCGGCAACAGCCCGAGCTCTGTCAAGCAGATCATTTCCTGTTCCCAGTGCGACGCCGACGCGAAGCCGCTTATCTTTGTCTTTTGTCGCAAGCGGATAGTCCTGGTTCTTTTCCAGATCCTTTCGTGTTACAATTGATCTAAGCTTACCTGATCTATCAGTGACGCACAGTACTGATAATTTTTCATTTTTAATAATTTTATTTGCTTTTGAAAGGTTGATCGGTTCACGCGCCAAAACAAGATTTTTTACCGGTTTCATAATTGATCGTACTTTCTTGCTTTTATCTTCCGGCCAAATATAGTACAGTTCGGTAACAATTCCGAGCAGGATTCCTTTTTTGTCAATAACCGGAACTTTTTTGTACCCATTTTCCTCGGCTATGCGATGTACGGTGTCAACAACATCGTCTGGCGACACGGTAACAGGATTCTTTATAAATCCGTTTTCGAATCGTTTTACCAGCCGGACTTCTTCCGCTTGCCGTTCAATTGGAAGATTTCTATGAATAATTCCGATTCCTCCTTCAAGAGCCATGGCGATGGCCATTTGATGCTCGGTGACAGTGTCCATCGGAGAACTGATGATTGGGATCTTAATGGAAATATTTCGAGTGAATTTACTTTCAGTGTTAACATCGGACGGAAGGATGTTCGAATATCTCGGAGTTAAAAGGATGTCATCGAATGTTAGCGCTTCTTGCATAATTATTTGTTTACTTATAAAATGGAATCTTGTTATTTTCTATGATACAACGGGACTGTTACCAAACCAACTCCTACCAAAAATTGTTAATTTTACATACAGCTTCGAAAAAAATTATTACCTATGCTAATGCATAACTAAAAATTTTATTCACCCCAGGGCACCCTCTCTTGCTCCGCAATTCACCTTGTCTTCGCTGTGAATAAAATTTCCTAATTTTTGCTAACAAAGCTAGTTTGGGAACAGTCCCTTATAACCTACACTATATTCCATTTTTGATAATTTTTCAATGTTTATCGGATATGAAACACATCGCAATTTTTGATCTTGGTTCGCAATACACTCATCTTATTGCTCGTGAGATCCGTAAGTTAAAGGTGTTCGCGTTTATTTATCCGGCGCATACAAAAGCAGAGACTTTAAAGGGAAAGACCTATGGGATTATTCTTTCCGGCGGTCCGCAATCGGTCTATGATAAGGGATCGATAAAGGTGGATCCTAATATATTCAAGCTCGGAATTCCCGTTCTAGGCATTTGTTACGGACACCAGCTTATAGGCCACTTTCTGGGCGGGAAAGTCGGACAAGGTGAAAAAGGAGAGTTTGGGAAAGCCGGTTTATCGCTGGTAAAACGATCAAAAATTTTCAAGAACATTTCAGAGAATACTACAGTATGGATGAGCCATGGTGATTCAGTTACCGCAATGCCGGAAGGATTTTCAATTATAGGGTCTACGAATGATTGTGAAGTGACAGCTATGTCTGATGAAAAACGCGATATATACGGGTTTCAGTTTCATCCTGAAGTAATGCATACAACTGAGGGCGAAACCATGCTGAATAATTTTGTCGTTGATATTTGCAATGCCAAGTTGGAGTGGAATGTTCAAGATATGATAGGCGATCTCATTGCAAAAATTCAACGACAAGTCGGAAATAAAAAAGTTTTTATTCTTGTAAGCGGCGGAGTCGATTCAAATGTGGCCTTTGCTATTTTAACAAAGGCATTAGGGGAAAAACGCGTGAAAGGCTTGTATATCGATACGGGTTTTATGCGCATGAAAGAATCCGAAGAGATATTGGATAATTTTAGACTGTTAGGGTTTCATAATCTCGAATCGGTCAATGCGGCAGATACTTTTTTCGCGCGGCTTAAAAATATATATGATCCGGAGAAAAAACGGCATAACATCGGGCAAACATTCTTGGACGTAAAAGACAAAGTAGCGGAAGATCTTGATCTTGAGGAGGGAAAGTGGCTTTTGGGGCAGGGAACGATCTATCCGGATACGATCGAATCCGGAGGAACGAAACATGCTGACAAAATAAAAACTCACCATAATCGCGTTGACGCCATTCAGAAGCTCATCGCTAAAGGCATGGTAGTTGAACCGCTGGTTGACTTTTATAAAGATGAAGTCAGGGAAATTGGTGAACTGCTTGATCTTCCCGAAAAATTGGTTAAAAGGCATCCTTTTCCCGGTCCGGGGCTGGCAATACGCTGTTTATGCCATGAGGCATCAAAACCGTTTGAGAATATTAAAGCTACTGAAAGAGAAACAGGAAAATTATTTGAAAAAGAGTATCCGGGAATTTCTCACAAACTTCTTCCGCTTCGATCTGTCGGAGTCCAGGGAGACAGCAGAACATACGCGCACCCGCTGGTTGTGTGGGGAGAGCATGATTGGGAAAAACTTGATGGGCTATCATCGAATGTAACGAATACGATCAGAAAAATAAACAGGGTAATCGTTGCTCCACAGATCAAAAAAAACGAAAAGCCGGAATTTGTCTTGCCGAAGAAAAATAAATATATAACCAGGGATCGAATTGCGCTGCTGCAAGAAATTGACGCAATCGTAAATAAGGCGATCCTGGACGAGGGTATTTATGATGACATTTGGCAATTTCCGGTTGTACTTATTCCTATTCTGGATAAAAAAGGGAAGGAGTCCATAGTGCTTAGGCCGTTTAATTCGCGTGATGTGATGACGTTCAATTTTTATCGCATGGCACCGAATATTTTGAACAAAATTATTGGCGCAATAACACGTACCGGAAAGATATCTTATGTATTTTATGACATAACGAATAAGCCGCCGGGAACTACCGAGTGGGAATAGATCCAAAATTATGCAAACGAAATTTTTCAAACAGATCAAACAAGATGTTTCATTTTTGGCTAAGCCGTGGCGGGAAAAAGAAAAGCATAGCCGATACACTGTTAATAAATCTGACTATCGCACCGTGCTTGTGCATAGCATCCCTTTTCTGTTTACATGCGACGAGCATGATAAATTACGGTATCTTGCGGATCATACGATTGTGATCAAAAGTGACACGATCGTTGATGTTATTCCTTCATCAAAGATCAAAAGACGTGATTTCGATCTTGTCTATGACGCCGGGAAACGCGGAGGAACGGTGGTAATGCCGGGACTTATCAATGCGCATGCCCATCCGCCCATGT
Organism: bacterium; assembly: GCA_030626045.1. Taxonomy (GTDB): domain Bacteria; phylum Patescibacteriota; class Minisyncoccia; order Moranbacterales; family DUUL01; genus DAOUPS01. Next base: position 6,153 of record DAOUPS010000050.1, read on the forward strand.
ATCTTTTGCGCAGTTCAATGGATCTTGATGAGGGCGAAAACATCCATGAAACGCTTGCCAAGCTTCCTCTGTGGGAAAAGGAAATGACCCAGCGCGATCTGGCATTGGGTACGATCGGTGATCTGACGGAACAGCAAAAATTTGGTGCCACCACTACATTCAGCCACTATAATTTTTTTCATCCCGTTGAATGTGCATCGCGGCTGACAAAACACAATGTCATAAACGGCATTAGTGTGGCGACGCATGTCTCAACGGAAAATTCTCCTGAACTGATAGAAAAATTACTCGCGGAAAAT
>DAOUPS010000094.1 GCA_030626045.1 bacterium
AAAATATCTGGGTTCCCTCGTGGATAAACTTTTTAAATGGTATTTGTGTAGAAAAAATAACAGGATCATTTCCATACGTACTCGCGAGTATCATTCCACCGTCATAATTTTCTTTTATTTTATCTGCTTTCCAAATGCAAACCATGCACTGTCTTTTCCCAGTAGTGAGGCTTTAGGATCAATTGGACAAGCGCTTTCCAGGCGGCAACGCTGATCAGGAGCCAGTAAAACGGCACTAAAAAAGCGTATTTGATCAGGCTCCATTGTTCCCGTTTGGCGCTTCCGATCATGTAATAATAGATGTAGAAGAAATTTCCGAAAACTAGTGAAAACACTGCCATATAGTATATGGGAGTGAGATAAAATGATTCAATGAGCGGACCAAGCGAATCGCGGAAAGAGAAATAAAGAACTGTCAAAGTCCACAAAAACGGATTGATGAAAAGAGAAAGGATCTTCCCGCCGATGGTCAGTTGAAAGTATATAATATTGGGATCTTTCAGGTCAGATATGAATTCTCCCGGTCTTCTCATGTGCACCAGATATGTTTGCATATATCCCTTGATCCAGCGCGACCTCTGCCGGATCCAATTTCCCAAGTTGCTGTTGGCCTCTTCCATTGTGGTGGAATCGATAATGGCCGTACGAAAACCGGCTTTGGCAATTCTCATTCCAAGGTCGCAATCTTCCGTAACATTGAATGGATCCCATCCATGCAAATAGCGCAAATGCTCTGTTCTGAAATGATTGGATGTTCCGCCGAGAGGAATTGGAGCTCCAACAGACTGCAAGCCCGGCAAAATGAGGTCGAACCACAAAGAATACTCCATTGTAAAAAGTCTGGTCAAAATATTTTGTTGCGGATTGTAAAAACTCAATTTTGCTTGCATGCAAATAATACCTTTATTTTCCAGCCGGTTGAAAGCAAGGAAAGCTTTTTTTAGCTGGTCCAGTTCCGGTTTGTCCTCGGCATCATAAATAACATCGTACTTTCCCTTGGCATGGTTCAATCCGTAATTGCAGGCTTTGGGTTTTGTCTTCGGTTCTCCATCCGGAGTGATTATGACGTTAAAATATGGCGGAAGCTGCATTTTTTTCACCTCGGCAATTGTTTGTTTATCATCTTCTTCTAAAAGCAGTTGTACATCCAGCTTGTCTTTGGGCCAATCAAGTTTTGAAATTGCTTCGGTAAACTGCGGAAGCATTTGCCGCTCTTTATAAAGTGGACAAAAAATAGTGTACACCGGCAGATACTTGTCATTCAATCGCGCAATATCTTTTTTGCTGATCCGTATTTCCGACGGGTTTTTCAGTGTTCTGATTGTCAAAAACAAGTTAAAAAACAGATCAATAAAATAAAGTGTTGTGAGTAACGTGATTAGTACAACTATCGTCTTGTTCCATGACAAAATAAATCCTCCGACAAGGAGCGCTAAAATAAAAAGTATCACAAGTTTTTGTCGAACATGAAGCGTCTTAATGGCGCTATGTTTGTGGTGTAGGTCTGTGTGCGTAATAAATTCTTTCCCTTTATGCTTGATGCTGCAGCCAATCATTGATTTGAACGCGGGGTCGCTAGGATCTTTCTTTCGTTCTGCAATAACTTTGTCCGGAAGAACTGCCAAGTGCTTCGGATTATTTTTTGGTTTATCATCAACCATGCCACTCATAAATTTCTTATTGTCTGCTTTGCCTAAATAAATATGCCTGCTTGTATTGCAGGGCGGATGTGGAGTAGATTGTGATTTTTTTATTCTTTTATTGTCAGTAAATGGCTCGTTTTCTGACAACTGGCGCTGGCTGTTCACGTGCAATCTAACATTCATGTTTGTCTATATCTGTTTATGCTTGTTTGTATCGCATCATTCCGACATTTTATGGAACCAGTCCCACTGTACAAAATTGACATTTTATGCGAAAAATACCAACTGTCGCTGTTCTTCTGTTAATTACATTTTGACATATCGACAAAAGGCATGCCTTTTTTGAAATTTGGTCAAGTATTCAGTGATGCGTGCATGTAATATGCGCTGAAAACCGTATTGAAACAAAAAAACCTTTGCAGGTATTTCAATCACGGGAACTTTCATTCTAATGTTTTAATCTAGCACATTATAAATTTTTTGTCAACGGTTGCGCAATTATTCAATATCTTGGTAAAAATGGAGTAAGGTACCTTTTTCTATTCACTTCTTTTTCTGTTATCGCTCTCAAACCACCTCGTCTCGCTAAATGCGAGCCATTCCTCCTTATCCAAGAATAGGAAAACTGGAGGAAAGAAGACAGGAGAAGGGAAAGGCAGGTTGCTTTTTCTTTTTATCCTCTCCTTTTCACAAGGAGGAGTGGTCCCGCTTAGCGGGAACGGGGTGGTTATGTTCCAACGAAATCTCAATAAACTAATGAATCCCGAGTACTCGGAATCAGAGACCCGCTCCAGTGCGGAAGAAGAACTAATGAACCGAGTTACAAACTCGCTCCAGCGCGCGGCTTCATCCTGCTAAAGCGGGATCAGGATGACAGGGAGAAAAATAAAGGACACTTTCAACGCAAAGGGATTCTTCATCCCGAGCACTCGGGACTCAGAATGACAGGGAAGAATGGTGCTCAAAGAGCCGCTGGTGTCGCGCTGTCTATGGATTTGACTTGTTTGTCATCTTCAGTTTTATTCTCATCTTCTTCATCTTCTTCATCATCATCCTCCTCAAATTTTACATCTTCATCGTCCTCATCTTCAAGCTTTGCTTCATCATCTTCTTTGTCGTCAAGTTCTTTGTCTTCATCATCATCTTCTTCAAGTTTTACATCCTCCTCATCCTCCTCCTCTTCGAGTTTTGCGTCTTCATTGTTACTTTCATCATCCTTCTCCTCATCCTCATCCTCTTTGACGACATCTATGCCATCTACTTCTTCCATTTCTTGCTCGTCTTGCTCAAAAGAGCCACTTTCTTTTTCGTCTTTATCTTTTTCTTTCTCTGAATCTTTTCCTGAAAGCTCTCCGAAAACATCTTTGGGCATTTTTTTGTCATCAATATCATCAAGGAGACCCAAATACTCCAAGAAAACAGCTTTGCACAAATGATGATCTTCTTCTTTGTCAAAAGTTCTTTCGTCAAAGCATTTGTCAAAAACAATCTCCCTGTAATATTTAATTTCTTCATCATTAATCACATTTTCTTCACCGGGTGTCGGGTCGGGATCAACCCAGGGTCCCAGCCCATCAGGAAGGCGGACAAAGGTCTTATTTTCCGAAACTTCACTGTCATATTCAAATTCATCCACTAGGATATCATCCGAATAATCATCCAACGTACCGGCATTATCATAAAATTTTATTTGATCACCACTGTTATCCAGAAAACTTTCAGCCCGGTTATTATAAACAATCAGAAATCCTTCACCGGGGACAACAGTCTCTTCGCTGTCAGTGTTGTCTTCGCTAATGAATAATCTTTCTTTGTTGTCGTTTTCAAAATACCATCCTTCGGCGTCCCAATCCTCTTCGGCGATATTATAAAGCTCAATCCATTCAT
>DAOUPS010000014.1 GCA_030626045.1 bacterium
ATCTACACTCGTATTTTATATCTAAGGACATAGGATTTATGATGCCGATGCTGGCAGTGATCCCGAAAAATAATGGAGGATGTTATGGTGCAAAGCGCAAATTCTATTCTCCGGACAATAAGTATTCATGCAAAGACGAAAACGTAATAAACGCGATACTTAAAGGGAAGAAAAGATAATTTTTGGCAGAAGGCAGGCATTATATGAACATTTCTTGACATTACAAACTGCTTTAAGTATGGTACTATAATGGCATAGTATGGTTTAATTATTGAATATTAACTTATGAATCTTGATATGTTCTTTGAATTTGATCTTTGGAATAATACCGGAGAACAATATTTTTGGGCCCTTGTTATATTTGTCGGTCTTATGATCATTTTTAAGATATTTACGGTTATTGTAAATATAAAACTCCGAAAAGCATCTGAAAGAACAAAGACGAATATTGACGATTTTCTAATTGAACTTATCAAGCATGTGAAGCCGCCGTTTTACTTTTTCGTGGCGCTCTATATAGCAGTGCAGTTTCTGTCGCTGAACGATGTCGTCAGTAAAATTATTTTTGGGACATTTGTGATCGTCTTGGTAATTCAGGTAATATCGATAACACAGAAAGTAATTGATTATATCATTAAGAGAAAGCTTGTTAAGTCTGATGATAGTGAAGAGAATAAAGACAGAGATGCAATAATACGGCTTGCCGGACAGCTTGCAAAAGCGGCTTTATGGATATTTGGCGGATTACTGGTCCTTTCCAATCTTGGAGTGAATATTACTTCTCTTATTGCCGGTCTGGGTATTGGTGGTATCGCAATTGCGCTGGCAATGCAAAGCATTCTGGGAGATATTTTCGCCTCTGTTTCAATTTTTATCGACAAGCCGTTCAAAGTGGGTGAATTTATTGCTTTAACACCGGAGGAACAAGGGACAGTTGAAAAGATCGGCATCAAGACAAGTAAATTAAGAACGAAACAAGGACAGCAGCTCATTATAGCCAATAAAAAATTAACAGATGCCACGATCAGTAATTATCGTAGAATGGAGTCTCGGCAAACTACTTTTATGATCGGAGTAACTTATGAAACGCCGCTCAAAAAACTCAAGAAAATTCCGAAACTTATTAAAGAGATCATTAAGGAACAAGAGCATGCAGAACCGGTAAGAGTCTTTTTTAAAGAGTATGGGAATTTCAGTTTAAATTACGAGATCACGTTTAAGATGGACGATCCGGCCTTTGAAAGAACTGTAAAGGCCAGGCACGCTATTAATTTGAGGATACTTGAGGTTTTTCAGGAAGAGAGCATTGAATTTGCGTATCCTACGCAAACACTTATTATGCAAAAAAGCCAGCCGGATGCACTATCCGACCAGTACTAAGAGACGGTCTCTTAAAGTCTCCGAATAAAAAATATGAGCGATATGTTGAGGAAAAAGAATTGGCATGTTTGGACATTAGCGGCAATTGTGCTTGTCGCTTTTTTTGTGCGTATTTGGGATATTAACGACATGCTCTGTTTTAAAATGGATCAAGCGCGTGATGCTGCCATTATTCAAAACGCGTTTGAGCAAGGACCCGGCTATTTGCCGCTACTTGGGCCACGTGCCGCAGGAACATTTTTAAGGCTGGGACCGGTTTTTTATTATTTCCAATATGCATCCGCTCAAATCACACAAAGCGTGGAGCCGGTTGTCATGGCGTACCCGGATATTTTATTTTCAATATTGGCTATTCCGCTTTTCTTTATATTTTTAAGCCAGATGTTCACTCGCAGAACGAGTGTCATTCTCTCCGGGCTTTTCGGGCTTTCGTTTATTACTGTTCAATATGGAAGGTTTGCATGGAATCCAAATCAGACGATTTTCTGGAGCATCTTGTTTCTCTTGTGTGTTTATAAAACGGCGATTCTTAAGGACAGACGCAAGGCCGGTTGGTGGCTTGTCGGTGCGGCGGCTTCATACGGGGTGTTAAGCCAGCTACACTTTATAGCATTATTGGTATTTCCGATAATCACGCTTCTTTTTTGGATATTTTATCGCCCTTCCAAGATTAAACTGATGTTCTGGGCCGGAGCATTGGCCGTTCTTGTCGTTTTTTATACTCCAATGATGTTGAGCGAGACCATCACCGGTTTTGATAATATGAACCAATTCAAATACGCATTGACGCATAAAAGCAAAGAATTTCCGTTATCTGATAAAATTGACCAGTCGCTAAAACTGCATGGAAAGTATTATTCGCTTTTTCTGACTTCGTACGGAAACACCGAGAATCGCCATTTCGTCTATATCTTTTATGTAATGATCTTGTTTGCCTCATGGCGCGGATATCGACTTTGGAAAGAAACGCAGTCAAAAGAAAAGCGCGCTTTTCTGGTTCTTATCGCTTGCTTGTTCTTGGTTTTTGCTTTTTTTTATACTAAACTTGCCTTTACGGTTCTTAAGCCAAGATTTTGGCTTTTGATAATAGTAATACCTTATATCATTCTCGGTTTATTCTTTGAATGGATCTATCGCGTAGGACATAAAAAAAGAGGTTATGTTATCGCCGGAATAATTACTTTGCTGCTGTTTGTCGGAAATACCCATGCCATTGGCTATTGGTATTGGACAATAACCAATCAACGAGAAGGATCCGGGAATGTTCGCGATTTGGTTCTCAAACAGAACAATCTTGTCAGCACGGAACAAATAACGAATGCGATCGATCACATGGCGAGCCGTTCAAGTAAAACAGGCAAGCAAGTGTGTTATGATACGGAAGGAGAATATAAATCTCCATATATGTATATTTTTAAGTTGCGTTATCCTTCCATGCCGGTGAAACGTGCGGCACTTGCAGAAGATACGAATAACGCGTGCATATTCTTTTCAATTAAAAATGGAGGAGCGAGCGAAGAACCGGATCTTCCCAGTTCATACGAGAAATATTTTCATAGCATTCAAAAAAAACAGTTTGGAGTTGTAACTGTGTGGGAAATGTGGAAAGATGAAGATGGCGTTAATAAATATATTGAATCGCGAAAACAGCGTCATGCCCAAGAAAAGATCAGCGAGAATAAAGAGGAGAACTTGAAAGAAGATAATGGAGATAAAAAACCCAGAAGAAAAGAGAGAGTGTTCTGGAAAGATGTTCTTTCAGGTGATTACGAGGAGTAATTTGACGGCAACAATCCCATAAAAGTAATATAAATTTTTCTATGGCAAAATTTGATTTTACACAATCTGATCTTAATGCATGGAAAGACAAGTCTTTTACTTTAGAAGGCAATCGCAGTGTCGGTGTTGTCATGCTGCATGGCTGGTCCGCGATGCCTCGCCAAACAAGACCGATTGCGGAGCGGCTTAATCGAAAAGGATATTGGGTGCATGCTCCGAGATTGACCGGACATGGGACAAAGCCTGAGAATTTGGAGTTGGCCACGGAGAAACATTGGCTGGATGATGTGTGTTGTGCTGTTCAAGAACTTAAGTCAAAACCTCAAATTAAAAAAGTTGTTGTCGGGGGCATTTCTCTGGGAGGAAATCTTGCGATGCTTGCAAGTGAGCGAGTGGTAATCGATGGCTTTATTTTTCTGGGGACACCTATTTTTCTCAGAAACCATTTTGCGATATGGCTTGGATTAAAGATCATTTCACCATTTAAAAAATATATCAAGAAAAAATATCCTCGCGGAGTAAGGCGTGGTTTTCTTGCCAACACGTCATATCAATATTATCCGCTCGTAAGCGCTTCAGAATCAATTAAGGTGATCAGACATTCGCTGAAACGTCTTCGCAAAGTAAAAGCACCGGCGTTGATCTTACAGACAAGCAGTGATTATCTTGTTGCAAAAACATCGCCTTGGATCTTATACAATTCCATTTCCTCAAAGAGCAAGAAACTTCAGTGGATAAAAACAGCACATAACGGGCATGTTCTCGGCCAAAACGATGTTAATGATCTAACGCCGATCATACTGAGCTTTATTAAAGACATTGAACAATCCCTTAACACATAATTTTCAATGAAAATCGGCTTCTTCACAAATACATATTTGCCATTGATGTACGGATCAACAACCTCTGTAGAAAATTTTCGCAAAGGACTGGAAAAACTTGGGCATGAAGTGTATATTTTTGCACCAAGATATAAAGGCTACCAACATAAGGGTGAAAAAATAATACTTTATCCTTCAGTGATGTACGGATATAAGATAAAGTACCCGCTCCCTTTTTCATGGTGTCCGAAGATACACAAGAAAGCATTGGAAATAGGGCTTGATGTAGTGCACTCCCATCATCCATTCTCGATCGGGCGTGATGGGCTGAGAGTTTCCAAGAAACTGAATGTGCCGATAGTTTTTACCCATCATGCCCGGTACGACGACTACTCTCATTATATTCTGCCGATCATTCCGGAGCAGATAATAAGGTATTATATTCGTACAACGGTCAAAAGGTTTGCGAACAAATGCGATAAGATCATAGCTCCATCGGAATCCATTAAAAAGTACATAAAGAAGCGCGGAATAACAAGTCCAGTTGATGTAGTTTCAACCGGCATTGAATGGGATCGTTTTCAAAAAGGCAGATATGATGAAATTCGAGAACAGTATTCTATCGCGAAAGATAAAAAAATATTGCTATATCTTGGAAGGATCGATAAAGAAAAAGATCTTATGTTCTTAGCTGATGCCGTGTTTTCGTTAATGAGAAGCGACGGAACAATTTATCTCATGTTCGTCGGAGATGGATCGCTTATAGGAGAAATTAAAACAGCCGCGCTTAAACACGGCGTCGGAGATAGGGTTATTTTTGCGGGATTGGTTGATCAGTCCGAAGTGCAGGATTATTACGCCGCAGCCGATATGTTTATTCACACGTCTAGGACAGAAACTCAGGGCATGACAATAACGGAAGCGATGGCAAGTGGACTGCCCATTGTAGCTGTTGAAGGGACGGGAGTTAGCGATCAGATCGAAAACGGTAGAACGGGAATACTCACTCCGTTTAACAAAAAAATATTTGCGCGGCAGATTCAATTACTGATCAGTGACAGCGAGAAGAGAGAAAGACTTGGCTCTAATGCTTGTCTGCAGGCGAAAAAAATGAGCTATATCAAGCAAGCCAAGATATTGGAGAGCATTTATATTGAAGAAATAGAAAAAAGAAAATCGAAGTAAAGGATTTTTTAGAAATTATCTGATAACATGATCGCGTCCGAACAATTCTATTCACGCTATACTCCAGCTGTCGCCCGTGATCTCGCGGGCTGTTTTTTAATGCACTACCGGGGAAACAAATTATATAAAGGAATGATCATCGAAACTGAAGCGTACCGTGGAACGTATGATCTTGGATGTCATGCTTCAAAAGGAAAAACTAAGCGTAATGCAGTTATGTTCGGCGGACCGGGGCATGCTTACATTTATCTTATTTACGGCATGTATTGGATGCTTAACGTTGTTACTGAGCAACAGGGATACCCGGCCGCTGTCTTGATCCGATGCGTTTTGAGCTTTGATGAAAATAATAAAAAAACGCTTCTTGACGGTCCTGGGAAGCTGGCGAAAAAGTTTTGTATCACAAAAAGGCTTAATGGCTGTGATATGACTAAAAAACAAAAGTTATGGATTGAAGCGCCGGAAGACAAGAGACGCCGAAAAATAATAAAAACGCCAAGGATAGGAATCGGTTACGCGCGCCATTGCCAGTATTGGAAATGGAACTTCCGGCTTGAGATATGAAAAACAGCAACATCATTCCCAATGCGTTGTCATCTCCATCTTTTTAATATTTTTTTTGAGAGATGGAAATTTTTTTAAGTGCGGATCGAATGCCAAAAGGCGCTGGGCTTCGGTTCGGGAAGTCTGGATCAGTTTTACATCTGTAAGAGATTCCATAGCAATGTCGGGCAGTCCGGATTGTAAAGTGCCCATGAATTGGCCGGGTCCGCGAAGTTTCAGGTCAGCTTCAGCGATCTTGAAACCATTATTTGTCTGTTCCATTACGCGCAGTCTTCTGGTTGTAAGAGGTGTATTGTCTGAAGTAAACAGAAAACAATATGACTGATAGGCGCTTCTTCCGACTCGTCCGCGGAATTGGTGCAGTTGCGCTAGTCCGAACCGTTCCGCTCCTTCAATTACCATGACGGTTGCGTTTGGCACGTCAATGCCAACTTCAACAACTGAAGTAGCTACGAGAAGATCATATGTTCCGTTCTTAAATTGCCGCATAATTTCTTCTTTTTCTTTTGGCTTCATTTTTCCGTGAAGAAGACCGCTTTTAAATTCCGGAAATATCTTTTCTTGAAGCGTTCTATGTTCTTCCGTGGCCGCTTTTACCTCGCTCATTTTCGATGTTTCGCTCACGAGAGGATAAATAATGAAGGCTTGTCTTCCTGAACAGATCTCTTTTTTTATAAACGTGTAAATTTGCTCTCTTCCTTGCGATGAAATAACTTTCGTGGATATTTTTTTTCGTCCTTTCGGATATTCATCGATAATAGAAAGCTCAAGATTACCGAAAATTGCCAAAGAAAGCGTTCTGGGGATCGGTGTTGCTGTCATGGTCAAAAAATGCGGTATTTTCTTATCCTGGCCGTCATCAATGATAATTGTTTGTTGTTGCAGATAAGCTCGCTGTTTAACGCCAAAACGATGCTGTTCATCAACAATAACAAGTGCCAGATCTTTGAAACTGACAGATTGTTGCAGTAATGCGTGTGTGCCTATGACAATATCGATACTTCCGTTGCGAAGTTTTGATATTAGTGTTTTTCTAGCTGAACCGACTCCGTTAATTTTAGAATGAGCGCTTGTAAGTAATGCGACAGAGTGCTTTTTGGAGTTGAACAATGATAAGAATTCTTTAAAGTGCTGTAAGGCAAGCACTTCGGTTGGAGCCAGAAGAGCGACTTGGTGCTTTCGAGTAATTACTGAAAGCGCTGCCATAGCCGCGACGACTGTTTTTCCACTTCCGACGTCTCCCTCTAAAAGCCTATTCATTGGCTGTTCTTTTTCTATATCCTTAATTATCTGCCACGCAACTTTTCGCTGTGCGTTGGTGAGAGCGAAGGGAAGTGATTTCACGAAAGAAGTAATGGTTGTTTTGCTAAAAGGAATTTTTACGGCTTTGTTTTTCTCCCATTGTTGTTTGATCGACAGCGCTTTGAATTGCATCATGAATAGTTTTTCGAACGCAAATCGCCTTTTAGCTGTCATAGCTTCTTCCAGAGAAGAAGGGAAATGAATCGTCTTAAGTGCTTTTTTAATAGGCGGCAATTTTTGCGTTTTGAGAATTTCATGTGGAATCGGATCAACAAATTGTACTAAGAGAAGTATTTTTTTGACCATAGCTCTCAACCAATAAGATGTAATTCCGCGTGTTTCCGGATAGATCGGGATAAGAGCTCCGGTTGCGGCCAGTTGGCTGCCAGCGCCTTTTTTTTGTGATTCGAATTGGTGTTTGTTGATAAGTTCAAAGTTTGGATGCTGAAAATAAAGCTTGTTTTTTTTATCCAAACTTACCTTACCGCTTATCTGGACGTACTTATTCTTTGCCAGGAAGCGAAGCGGTCCGAAAACATTGAACCATACCGCTTTGATCGTTCCGGTATGGTCATCAATGTACGCTTCGGTGATGGTCATTTTCCTTCTAAAAGCTCGACTGCGTGTAACTTTTTTCACGATACCTTGCAGCGTAACCGTTTCATTAGCTTCTATCTCGCCAATCGTTTTAAATATTGAGTAGTCTTCGTAACGGAACGGAAAATGGTAAAGAAGATCATGGACCGTGTATATACTAAGCGTTTGTATTTTTTTTGCACGCGCTTGAGTGATTTTTGGAAATTTTGTAACCGGATCATCGAAATGAAGCATGATAGATTGAGATAAAGGCGCCCTCGGCAGGAATCGGACCTGCGGCCTTCGGCTCCGCAAGCCGACGTTCTATCCACTGAACTACGAGGGCATAACAGTCTTAATGGGACTGTTGCCAAACTAACTTCTACCAAAAATTGTTAATTTTACCCACAGCTTTGAAAAAAATTATTACCTATGCTAATGCATAACTAAAAATTTTATTTCTTCGCTGTGGGTAAAATTTCCTAATTTTTGCCAACGAAGCTAGTTTGGAAACAATCCCTTAATAAAAAAAGCACTGTCTTGTTAAATCTTGAAAGTGCTCTTTTTGTCAACAAGGCTTTAAACTATATGCTGTAATGAGTCAACAATTGATTCTTCGTGCTCAACTTCCGGTAAAAACTGCAGTAATTTTTTTCTGATCTCAACCGGATTGGTACTGCCAAGATGGATGTGTATATAGGGCATTAATTTTCTTGTACTTTTGAGTGACAGCTCCTTTCTTCCTTGCGGTTCATAAAATATCCAAAAATTTTCAAGCGACGAGAATTCATAAATATTATCATGGGCAAAAACGCCATCAGAAGTTATACCAAACTTAAATTCTTTTGACTCGCGTTTTTTGAAAAGGTAAAACAAGAGCGCGGTAAGGATCGCAATAATACTCAACAAAAAATTATCTAAAAAAAGCCCATACGCGAGCAATGAAGCGATAACAACAAAAAAGCAAATATACCATACTTTGCTCCTTTCAATATCATCAGCTTCGCGTGCACTCCATGAGATTAATGCATCAATTTCTTGCGTTTCCTGTTTCGTGTCTTGGACTTTGTCGGGAGGAGCTGTCTGCTGGCGCTGAAACATTTCCATATTTTCTATTGGTGAGTTTCTCTCTCCATAAGATTTCATAAAAGTTTTTCATTTATGGTATTCCGAACTGTTTCCAGATAGACCCATAGTAAAACTTTTCGATCTTTACTAATGAAGCTGGTCTGGTAACGATTCCTATATTCATACTATACCATTGATAATAGATAATGACAAAAGAGTTAAGCAGACTTTGTTTTAAGCCCTTCGCTTTTTAATTAAAACCGCTGAAGAATAGCAAAAGAAAGCTTGACGAAGGCATATTTTTTGTTAGACTGGGAATAGTATGCGTTTTTTAGCGCAAGTAGAACATTAACAATTAATTTCTCTATTGGCAGGGCGAAATGCGAGTCTTTTTGTTTTTTGGATTTGCTTTGTCAAACGAGAAGTTCTAGAAAGGCGGGTGATATATAATGGAAGATGCTCCAGAAGTCCAAGAAGATTTGGATAACGGAGGGAAATTCAAAAACTGGTTGCAAGATAATATTAGAATTATTTTCTCTGTTTTGATTGTTGTCGCAATTGCCGCGGGAATCTATTCATATTCCAAGCGAGCCGAAACTCCACTCGATCAGAGTGAAGTTGCTATCGAAGAATTTATGGAAGAGGATGATATGGACGCAGTCACAATTATTGGTGACGAAGGTGAGAAAGAAGACGCTGAGAAATCAACAGAGACAGCAACAGATAAGACAGGTGAAGCAGATGCGGTTAAAATCGATCAGTCACAGCAAGACAGTCAGATATCAATCAGCGAAGAATCCGATGACGCATTCATCGAAACGGCTGTTCGCGGTGACAGCAGAACAACACTTGCAAGGAAGGCATTGGGCAATTTTCTTGAAAAAAATAATGATTCAAGCCTGACTGCAGAACACAAGATCTACATTGAAGATTATCTTCAAAAATATGCTGGTCATGCGGGAGGTGTCTATGTTGGAACTGAGATATCGTTTACAAAAACGCTTATCAAAGATGCCGTTGAAAAGTCAAAGACACTCGATGAGAACCAACTTGATAATCTGAAGAAATACTCATCACGAGTTCCTGGCCTTTAGTAGTTTTCTTATAGGTAGTTCCTTTCTACAGTTCTTTATTTCACGTTTTTTGTGTGTATGTTATGAATCCACGTCTAAAGTTATCTGATACAAATACAAAAACAACTTTTTAGACATGTTATTTCTAAACACCATAAGATCCCGGCAATGCCCGGGATTTTATGGTACAAGGGCATGAATGTTTTAAAATCAAAAAGACAGACTGCTGCGCTACAAAATGGTCTTAAAACGCAGGGTTTGAGTTCAGAACAATTCAAAGCTCTTTACTTGTTGATGAAATTATAGTACACTCTATGTTTAGGTGTATTGGGAGCAACTTACTATACTAAAATTGCATGACCAAAAAATTTATCCCGAATACTCGAAACCAACATCTGCCCGTTCGTTTGAACGCACCGCTCAATATAGGTGGGCTCGGCGAGGCTAGCCTAAAAATAATCTCTTAATCTTCCCGTTTATCAACATAAATATGCGAGACAAGATCATTATAAAAGGCGCGTCGCAGAACAATCTCAAGAATATTGATATTGAGATCCCAAAACACAAGCTGGTTGTTGTAACCGGTGTTTCAGGAAGCGGAAAATCTTCTCTTGCTTTTGATACTCTTTACGCGGAAGGTTATCGGCGCTATGTTGAAAATCTTTCTTCTCATGCCCGTTTTTTTCTTCACTCAGTCAAAAAGCCAAAGGTAAAGCGAATCGAAAATCTTTCGCCTGCCATTGCTGTTGATCAAAAGAGCGATGCGTGTAATCCGCGCTCGACTATCGGCACAATTACGGATGCGTATGATTTTCTAAGAACACTCTATGCTGAAGCGGGCCAGTGTTTTTGTCCTCAGTGCGGAATGGAAATGCAAAAACAAAATGAGCAAAAGCTCGTTAATGCCATTAAAAAGATGGAAAAAGGCACGCAGATCATAGTACTTGGCTTATGGACCGGAAAGCAAAAAACAATTACGGACAAATTATCGGCCATTGCGAGCCATGGTTATTCGAAGATTCGGATCAATGAAAATATTCGAATGATCTGCCAGATCAGAGAGGAAAACTTCAACGATAATGAAAAGGTACAAGTCGTTATTGACCGTATCTCATATGACCCGAAATATTTTGACAGGGAACGCCTTGTTGATTCACTTCAAACTGCAGCAAAAATTTCCAAAGGTGAAGCAATAGTTCTTGTCGATAATAAAACAGAATTGCGTTACAGTAAACATTACTGTTGCTCAAAATGCGGATTCAAGATCAAATCGATAACAACGAAAAATTTTTCTTTCAATTCGCCCGAAGGCGCGTGCAAAAAATGTACCGGTCTCGGAGAAATTTATCGCGCTGATTCGGAGAAAGTTATTCCCAGCAAAGCAATATCAATTAATGAGGGTGCGATAATGCCATGGAGTAGAGCCGGAGGTCGAGCGAATAATGATTCGCTGCACGCACAAATTTTAAAAGCGCTATCACAAAAATATAAATTCAGTTTAAATGTTGCTATTGGAAAGATTCCCAGAAGCAAGATAGACAAAATTCTTTACGGAAGTGATGAGATTATCACGATTAAAACGAAGTCAGGGGCAAAAAAAGAAATTTTATTTGAAGGCATATCAAAAGAACTTGAGGAAAAACACAGAAAGGCCAGCTCATCTTTTATTCAGAATGAAATTGAAAAATATTTATCCAAACAAACTTGTACCGCATGCGGCGGAAGACGATTACAAAGGCCTTATTTAAACGTACGCGTACTGGGAAAAACAATTGATGAAATTGTAGTGATGGAAATTGAAAAGCTTATTGTCTTTTTTACGCAGTACAAAAAGCAACCATTGAGAAATGCAAAACAAAATCGGGAAAAAGTTATTTCACAAATTCTTTCCGAAATTGTTAAGCGGCTTCAACCTCTTAAAGAGGTTGGGTTGGGATATCTAAATCTAGATCGCAGCACCCGGACATTATCAGGAGGAGAATTTCAGAGAGTTCGTTTGGCGACACAGCTTTTTAGCGGGTTATCGGATGTCGTGTATGTTCTTGATGAACCGTCAGTCGGGTTGCATCCGAGAGATACGCAAAAACTCATTAAGACCCTTCGAAAATTACAAAAAGCCAATAATTCAATTATTGTCGTTGAGCATGACAAGGATATTATCAATGCCGCTGATTACATCATTGATATCGGGCCAAGAGCCGGGGAAGGCGGGGGGAAGATCATTTTTCAAGGCCGGTTCAATCAGCTTCGCAGGGCAAAGACTGAGACAGCGCGATACTTATTTAAAAAAGTACTTTGCGAGCCCTCAAAAAAGCGGTCGAAGACGGTATCCAAAAATATGCTCAAAATAATTGAAGCGTCTCAGAACAATCTTAAAAATATTACAATTGCAATTCCGCTAGCAAAGTTTGTTTCGGTCGTCGGAGTGTCCGGGAGCGGAAAGAGTTCCCTAGTGAACGATATTATTGCGAAGGCGCTAAGAAAAGAGATTCACGGATCCATGAATGAGCCCGGCCGGCATAAAAGCATTCAAGGAGTAGAAAATATTTCAAAGGTTGTCATAATTAACCAGGCATCTATTGGGCGTTCACCGCGTTCAAATGCCGCAACGTACACCGGCGTGTTCGGTCATATCAGAAAATTATTTTCCGCAACTGAAACTGCCCAAAAGCATGGGTATACAGCCAGCTATTTTTCTTTTAATATGCGAGGCGGCCGATGTGAATATTGCCAAGGAGAGGGTATGCAGCGCATTGAAATGCATTTGCTTGATAACGTGTATGCCAATTGCCCGTATTGCAATGGAACACGATACAATAAAAAAATGCTTGAAGTACAGTACCATGGTGTAACGATTGCTGGTGTACTTGATATGAGCGTTGAATATGCGTATCATTTTTTCAATTCCAATCGGCTTATTACCGAAAAGTTGAAGGCGCTTAAAGATGTAGGACTTGGGTATTTAAGATTAGGCCAAAATGCAAACGAACTCTCTGGAGGCGAAGCACAGAGAATTAAGCTTGCCGCCGAGTTGGCGAGGAAATCAAACGGCAACACGCTCTATATTTTAGACGAGCCAACCGTGGGACTTCATTTTAGTGATGTTCATCGGCTTTTGCTTGTTTTGCAGGGACTGGTTAACGCCGGTAATTCTGTGCTCGTTGTTGAACATAATCTTGATGTTATCGGCGCAAGCGATTGGGTTATTGAACTTGGACCTGATAGCGGTTCGGAAGGAGGAGATATTATTTTTGAGGGAACATCAAAAAAACTTAAAAAAGCGCATACTCCTACAGGAAAAATGTTTTCACGAATCAATGAACACATCGCTTAAAAATGACATTTTATATACAATTGCATATTTCAATGCTATGAAGTATCCGCTCACGATATTCGAGCTGTGGAGATATCGCATTTCAAGAGAAAACAAAAAGGCCATTTCATTTTTTCAAGTATCAAATATTTTAAAAACGGAATCTCTAAAGAAATATCTCTGTATTAAAAAAGGATTTATTACACTGAAAGGCGACGAAGATCTTGTTGGGAAGCGATTGAGCAGGCAGAAAATGTCAATTGCGAATATCAAAAAGATAAAGAGATGGGCGCCTTTGTTTTGTCTTATCCCCTATATGCGAGGAGTTTTTGTTA
>DAOUPS010000028.1 GCA_030626045.1 bacterium
AAGATGCCAAAGGGGATCAAGACAGAGATCGCAGAAATGCCGACTGGCATAAGGGTGAATATGACGGTGGAAAAGGGTGAAAAAATAAAGGAGCCTTTGTTTTTTTGTTTTGGCTTGGAGGGAAAAAGCGGTGAACAGTTTATTATGCCGAACATTGTTATTGAAGATGGGGCGGATGTTCGCGTATTTACCCACTGTAGTTTTCCCAAGGCTGTTTCCATCTCCCATAAAATGGAAGCAGTGTTTAAGATTGGGAAGAGCGCGAAATTTTATTATGAAGAACATCACTTTCATGGCTCAAGATCGGGAGCAATGGTTATTTCCAAACTCAAATTGTTTGTCGAAGATGGCGGATATTTCAACAGTAATTTTCTCTTAACAAAAGGGTCGGTTGGACAAACAAGTATTGAACTTGATGCAGTGTTGAAAGCGAATGCCCGCATTGAAATCGAGACAAAGGTATTGGGAAAAAACAGCAAAGATATTGTTTCTATCGTTGATAAAGTGGTTCTTGAAGGAGAAAATAGCAAGAGCCTCATCAAAATGAGAGCGGCAGCGAAAGACGGAGGAAAAGTATTTATGCAGGGGGAAACCTACGCGAAAAGTGCCGGCGCGATCGGACATATCGATTGTCAAGAGATTGTTTCGGGCGAATCAGTTGCCAAAGCAGTGCCAATCGTGGAAGTAAGCAATGATCAAGCGAGAATTACCCATGAAGCATCAGTCGGGAAGATAAATCAAAAAGAACTCGAAACGCTTATGACTCGCGGTCTTGATGAAGAAAAAGCTACAGAGCTTATTATTGAGGCAATGATGAGAGGATAATAGTAAATAGATCGCATTATAGATACGCTCCGGTGCCAAAACGGTTCAAGGCGGGGGCCATTGAACCCACAGTGTCGGTTTAGAGGCAATTCAACAAAAAATAATCTTTTATTTTAAGAAATGGCAAACAATGATTTTAAACTTTCAATTGACTCGAATATACTGGAAGTGATCAAGCGCTATCCCCATGCCGTTGAAATATTTATCAAGTATGGATTGCCATGTGTCGGCTGTGCGGCCGCCAGGTTTGAAAAGATATCCGATGCCGCCGCTGAATTCGGGATTGACGGAGAAAGTATAATAAATGAAATAAAGAAGTCCACTGAAAAGGGGAAAAACGAAACGGAAGCTTGATAAAATTAAAATACAAAAAGCAAATCTTAAAAATCAAGATGCCTGTCCGTCTTTGGCAGGACAAGTCAAATCTCAAAATGACTTTTGTTGAAATTTTACATTTTCATTTTGAGATTTGACTTTTAATTTTTGAATTAATTTTCAATTAAAATTAAGAAATTTATTCATTCAATTCAAATTTCAAATTGTAAATTTCAAATTTATTTACATTAATGATCAAAATACTCAAAAATTATTTTGCAAACGGTGAAAGATCCTCCGACTCGATTACACGAAGCGCTTTGTTGATCGCAATGATGGGTCTTGTCAGTAGATTGCTGGGTCTTGTCCGCGACAGGGTATTAGCTGCGAAATACGGTGCCGGTGATGTTCTTGATGCTTATTACGCGGCATTCAAAATTCCGGATCTTATTTACGGATTGATCGTACTGGGCGCTCTTTCAGCGGCGTTTATCCCGGTGTTCACGTCTCTTATATCCCGTAAGAAAAAAAAGGAAGCATTAGAGCTGGTTCGTACAATGCTTTCAGTCGGAATAGTAATTTTAGTTTCTGTGTCCGTTATTTTGTTTTTTTTCGCGCCGCAATTAGTAAGCCTTATTACATTTGGTTATGATCAGGAGAAACAAGAGTTGGTTGTAAGACTTACAAGGATTATGCTACTCAGTCCAATTTTGCTGGGTATTTCGGGGGTCATGGGCGGCATTTTAAACTCATTCAAAAAGTTCTTTTTCTATTCACTGGCTCCAATTTTTTATAATCTGGGAATAATACTCGGAGTTCTCGTTTTTACAGAGATGCTCGGGCCTGTCGGCCTGGCTTGGGGTGTGGTTGCCGGTGCTATGCTGCACCTGTTAGTCCAGCTTCCGGAAGTGATCCGTTGCGGAATAAGTTTTCGTTTCCGGTTAGACTTTAAGAACGACAACCTAAAGAAGGTATTTACACTGATGGTGCCGCGCGCGATGGGAATTGCAGTGACACAGGTTAATCTTCTGGTTGTTACAATTCTGGCGTCAACACTTGCATCCGGATCTTTGGCGATCTTCAATTTTGCGAATAATCTTCAGAGTGTGCCTTTAGGATTGTTTGGAATATCGTTTGCTGTGGCTTCGTTTCCTACACTGTCTTCCTTGTGGGCTCGTGGAAAAAAACGGGAATTCACACAAAGATTTGTCGGTACATTCCGAAAAATTCTTTTTTTCATTATTCCATTTTCGGCCCTGATCATTATACTGCGTGCGCAAATTGTCAGAGTTGTACTGGGAACCGGACAATTTGACTGGGAGGACACAGAGCTTACGCTGGCAGCTTTGGGTGTGTTTGCGCTCTCACTGTGGGCGCAAAGCATCATTCCGTTGCTGGCTCGCTCATTCTATGCGATCCATAACACCAAGATACCTTTTTTCACAGGTTTGTTTGCCGAGGCAATCAATATCGCTCTAGCCCTCTTTCTCATTAAAGATCACGGTATTATCGGTCTGGTTTGGGCATTCAGTATCTCAACAAGCATTAACGCAATCATACTTTTTTTCATACTTCGACTAAAAATTGGAAGCCTAAAAGGGCAGGGGATATCAAGATTTGTTGTTAAGATCGCTATAATGACAATAGCCGCAGTTCTTGCTTCGCAGATCATCAAAAACACTATCGGCACAGATCCATTCGGAGTAGAGCGGACATTTCTTGGTGTGTTCACTCAGCTTATTGCCGCGCTCACGGGAGGATGTGTGATGTTGCTGCTTACCGGATATTTCTTAAAAGTAAAAGAGCTTGATAATTTTATTATTTTGGCAAAACAAAAACTGTTTACCAAAAAACAGTAGTGCTTTTCTGTGGTGAGCGGTGTGGTGAGCGGTTGAACCGCTAAAACTTTAGCGGTTGAACCGCTCATTCCGAGTTTCTATTGCTGGGTCTTTTTCATTATCATTTTTCAAAACTCTTGTGTCTTGGTCCTGTTGAAGCTGTTATTTCTGCTAATTTTCCATCGATGAATTCTTGCACGACATCTTTTATTTTTCCTTCTCCGTGGTAGATCTCGATCTTCAATTGTTCAAATACCGAAAAAGCTCTGGGGCCAAGATTCATAGTAATGATCGCTTCCACTTTCTCATTGGCGGCAATTTCAGTCGCTGAGATTCCGGCTCCGCCCATTTGCGCCTTGGCCGTATTTTCAATCGCATTCACATTCTTTATTTCCTTATTTTCAATTTCTACAATTAAAAAATAAGGGCATCTGCCGAATTTTGCGTCCACATCGCTTTCCATGGTTTCTCCTGTCGAGCTTATGGCTATTTTCATTTTCCACACCTCCTTTCGCTTGTTATCGTTCTAATTATCTTACTAAACACTTTTTTGTATTTTGGATTTATTTCAACAACAGGTTTCATTTCTATTGTGGAATCGACGAAATCTTTTCTGTAAGGAATTTTTCCAATGACAGGTATCTTATTTCTCTCAGCAAAATATTCTATTTTTAAACAAAATTTCTCATTCAGATCGAATTTATTTATGACGATCCCATGTTCAATGCCAAAATGATCTGCGAGGTATAAGACTCTTTTCAAATCATGAAGAGCAGAGGGTGTTGGCTCCGTTACGGCAATTATATGATCTGTTCCGACCAGAGACGCGATCACGGGACATCCGATCCCAGCGGCTGAATCTATTATTGTTATCTCACTTTTCAATTTCTTGTCGATCTCCTCGGAGTATCTTCTGGCTTCACTGACGATCTCACCGGAGGCTAATTCTCCCAGTTTAAGCTCTCCCGTGATCAAATTCACATTATAATTCTTTCCGGTATAGATGGTTCCGATCTTCTTTTTAGTTTCAGTGATCGCATGGTTGGGACAGGCGACAATGCATGCTTTACAGCCGATACAAATATCTTTCACAAAAGCCGGGAATTTTCCTTTAACGGAAACAATAGCGTTTTGTTTGCAAACTCTTGCGCATCTTCCGCATTTTGTACACCTGCTAAAATCCCATTTGGGAATTGGCTGATACACATTGCAATATTTCTTTCTTTCCACAGAGAGTAAAAGGTGATCATTGGGACATTCCACATCAGCGTCCAACAGCATGGTTCTTTTGTTTCTCGCAAACTCCACGGCCAGAGAAACGGCCACCATTGATTTTCCGGTTCCTCCTTTTCCTCCGGTAACGGCTATTTTTATGTTTTTGTTTTTCATAATTTAAAGAGACTGTTCCTGCAATGTTATGTGATTTAGTGGTTTAAAGAATAGTACGGCTGATCATAGCCAGCACCGCACCCGCTTTTTATAATCCAAGTACTCTTTGTTAAAAGCGTTTTCCATCGCTTTTTCTTCATGTGGAATAAAGACCAGACTTACAGTTGCAAAAAAGGCGATCGGCGCCAGGAAAGCAACCAATGATCCCAAAAGTATTGCTATTCCGAAAAGGCCGATTACCATACCCAAGTACATTGGATGGCGGCTAAAGCGGAACGGTCCATGTGAAACGAATACGGATGATCTTTTGAAAGGCTTGACCGTCGTTTTCGTTTTTCTGAATAGACTGTCTGCCCAAATATTCAATCCGATTCCCATGCCTAACAATAAAATGCCGCCGTAATTATATGGAGCGTGAACAAGCTGTGTAACAGGGTAGATGAAATGCAAACCGGTTGCCAGTAATAAATATAACAACAAATAAACAGGAGGCAGTAATTTTGGCTTTTTTATTCTCATAATGATGCTTATAGATCTTTAAGGACATTGATCTTTCAGTCAGGTGGAGTTTAACCGGTTTTTGAACTTATCTCAAACTCTTTCTACATTATATTATTTTATGAGAAAAGAATCAAAGATCTACTATGCCGACGTGAAAGTAAAAAAAAGTTAAGTATCTTTTAACCTATATGTATTTTGACATGTCTAAGAATGTTTGGTAGGCTGAGATGCCTAGTGGCATGAAACTGTTTAAAAATAAAATAAAAGCCGGAGGAGTCAGCCATGAATAATTCTGCCGAAAAGATAGTTACGGATGTTGAGTTTGCAAAAGGAGACATCAACTTTATTATGGAGAAACTTACCGGTCTTGCGGGCGGAATTATGAAAATCCATAACCAACATGGAGATAAGAACTGCCTACGTTTGGGTTTGATCGAAAGTGCCGTCATTGAAGACAATGAGCTTAGAGTTGAATTTGTGTGGCTCACTAGAGGGGACGGTTATCTGTCACTGCCGCTTATTTGGACAAGAGAGAAAAACCTTAGTTATGCGGCAGAAATGGAAAGGTATGTGATTTCCGGTACGGATAACAGTAAGCTTGTACTCAACTTTCTTATCACCGGTGATACGGTTACCTTGTTTTCATCCGATAACGACAAATCCGATCACGCCAAGACTGAGAATTTAGAGTTCACCCACCCAGTACCGTAATAAAAACCCGACTCGCTTAAAGCAATGCTTGAGCGAGTTGTTCTTTTGCTTAGTGTCCGGTATTAAGTAGTACGTATTGAATGCTTTTCCGCTTTTTTGACAATTTTAGGATCTAATTTCCTGTTGCCTGCACGCCCTCTACTTTTGTGGATCAATCCCTTGGCGCCATATTTACTCACAAGGGACTTTAATCTTTTTACATGCCCTACAGATACTCCTATTTGCTTGGAAGCGTCTGTACCGTTGATCTTTCCATCTATTAGTTGCTTGATAATGTCATACCTTGATAGTTCTTTTTCCGACATACATATTAGTTTCTGAGCCATAATTTGTTTAGATCAATAATTAATACCAACTAAACAAATTATGGCACAAAAGTTAGCAGGTATGACATTTCTATATTGCTATGACATTATCAAATTGCTCCGACATTTATATTTGCGAGCTTGACAGGTGCACGATTTTCTATTATATTAATTCGATGTCAGTTTGGATGTCAAAAAATCAATAGACTTTTACAAAGGGGAGGTGATATCAATGAGTCTGTGTACTGTTTGCGGTAGGGTATATTGTGACCATACCCCGGACGAAAGAGACCAAACACACGAAGAAATGATGCGTCCATTATCAGCTGAGGAAGAAGAGGCGTGGAAAAATGAACCGTCTGACTCACAGGAAAAAATCCGGGTGGCAAAAAAACATGCCCATGATCCAATAAGATAAACGGTTGCCGGATCAAGAGTCCAGTGAAGATGAAAATCTCCTGGACTCATTTTTTTTTGAAATTTCAGAAGGGCTCAATATGTGAAACAAAAAGGTTTATTTTTTGAAATTAATGTTCAACTTTTGGAAGTATAACACAATATCCAGGTTTTATTATTCTGTTATCATTTGATTCTTTAACAACTTCTTTTAATTTGCGATCCTTTATATTGCCAAATTTACCCCTTGATTCATGATGATCTGGACAAATTTGGATATCTCCGTTTTCTTTTATTGTTAATCCAAATGAATAAATCGCACAATGATTTTCCAGTGTGCTTGAAGGTGAAAAAAGAGCGTTATACTTTTTGGCCAATTGAATTAAATCCGGATTGGGACTAAATTCTCCTAAGGGATTTCCAATTTTTTTCCATAAAAAAATAATTTCCAATATGCTTTTTCTTTCCTGAGGTCATTTTAATTAGTCTGGTTTCAATTATACGAAAACGCGGCTCAAATAATTGTTCCATTTCTTCAAATGATGAATAATATAATTTTGTTCCAGCAGGCATTTTTGCACTCTCAGGAACTATTCTTAAATTTTTGCCTTTTGCACCAAAATCAGGATTTTGATTATTGAAGCAAATTGATAAATATTCTCCTCCTTTATTCAAAACTCCTTTAATATCTTCTATGTATTCTTGTCTTTGCTTAGGTATTATATGATGCAAAAGTGCCCATTCTAATATGAAATCAAATTTATCATTTATTTTATTTAAATCTATAATATTCATTGCTATAAATTTGATTTTTACACCTTGTCTTGCCGCATTTTCTTTCGCCAGTCTTATGGCATTTTTTGATATATCTATGCCTGTTACATCGAACCCTTTTGAAGCCAAATAAATAGCATAGAATCCTTCGCCACAACCAATATCAAGAGCCTTGCATGGTTTAATTTTTCCAGTTTCAATTAATTCTACTAATTCTTTTGGTGGATCAGGTTCTGTCCAGACTGCTTCTGGGTTTTCATATACTTTTTCAAAAAGTTCTTTGTCTTTGCTCATAGTTTAATGAATTGTTTCAAGGTTTATAAAATTACTTTTTGGCGCCGCATAGTCGGATTTCGCATAACATGTCGGAATTATTTGGCTACGTCCAGAGAAATATTATTTATAATTTTTCATTTGTTAAATAGAGCTTTTCTGAGCGATAGCCTGAGCAATTAACGATCATATAAAATACTTTTAGGAAAAAGGATGTAGGCTTTTACTATATCCCAAAAGAGTCAAAAATCAATGCGAAATTCTTTTCCATGATCAAGGAATCCCAGTTCGATATATAACTTGTGAACTTTTGGTCTGGAATATCGACTGGTAGCAATAAGCTTGTAGCAGCCCATTTCCTTGGCTGTTTTGATGACTTGTTTAACGAGGGATGTTCCCAGTCCTTGTCCGCGCATTTTTTTAGCAACATATACATCCTCCATGAAACCAAAAGGCCGGTCGTGCAGATCATTGCGCATTACGTATAAAAATGCTCTGCCCAGTTCTTTGCCATGTTCATCTTGCTCCGTGAATTTGATACCGCTGCATTTAGCATTGTTTTGAATAATATTCATTGGTTGATCTCACTTGTTAGTTTTTATTTTCCTTTATTTGATTTTTAACAAATTACTATCAAGGATCATCGGCTGCATAGCTTTAATCTCATCAGTATAGGGCGCATCCGGAATGTTGTTCAGTAAAAAAACAGATTTATTCAAAACATGAGCAAAACCCATTTCTAAAAATGAATTACCGCCGATGTAGTTCTTTATACCGTTTTTATCAAAGTTGGCAATTAAGACCGCATCAGAATTTTTAATTGCGTTGAAACAACCGCGAATCAAGTCGTCGTCAATTTTATTTTTGGTAGACTCATGACTGGTTTCGTTTGCCAAGGTTCCGTCTGCGTATTTTTCAGCGTTATGAGGGAGAATGATCTCATGGTTGCTTTGCCTCAGTTTGTCAGCAATCTCAACCATTTCTTTCGAAAAGGCCATGCTTCCACAAATTACAATTTTTATAGTGTTGTTTATTAAAACTTAGATGAGTGCTATAAGGCACGAGCCTTTTATGCTGGGGAAGAGAAAAGGTAACTGACTCCTAGTTTAGCGTTATTCCACTATATAAAGTTTTGGAAGCGCACATTTGGAATTTCGTACAACATCAGGGACAAAAGAAGTTTTACGGAGCTCCGTTATCCAATGGGATAAACTCCGCGAAAGAAAAGTTTGGGAAAATTACGTCTGCCCGCTTTTGGAGGGATCTGAGCAATTTTCCTTTTATTCCTTGTTATACTAGGGTGAACAAAACGAAGTAGAGCGAAAGCCTGCCTGCTGGCAGGCGCAACGTTTCCTTGAGTTATTTTTGGGCACCGTTGCAATCTTTCTTTCTTATTTCAAGTTCATCATAAGCAATTTGTTTTGCTTTATTAGAATAGAAAAAATTTGGGAGCTCAATCTTATTAGTCAACTTATCATACAATTGCTGGAAACTAAACTTATTTCGAATTAAATCAGCGATAAATCCTGTTTTTGAAAATCTCCATAATTTATCAGCATCTCTTGCTAATCCTTCATCTTGAGAGATAAAGCCCTCTCTTGTATCATGCTGAGAAATTATATCTAAAATTTCTTCAATTAAATTTTGAGTATAGTTTACTTGATTTAAAATATCTTTACCAAGCCTAACACCCTCATCTTGATGTCTATATCTTACTCTCAATTTTTCATCTTTAGTTGCACTGTGATCAAATATAGTCATTCTTTCATCTTTGGTTAATTGACTCCATCCAATATCATGCAAAATAATCGCAGGAACGACTACATTCTCATTTCCTCTTTCAGATTCTAATAACTTGAGTGCATAACTTGTAGTAATTTCAGCATGTCCTTTATCATCTCTTTTATCCTGATAAGGTAGAGCTAGCTCCCAAATTTTTTCAAATACTTCTTTCATACTAGACTTGAAATAAGTACAATTAATAAATATGTCGATAAGTGTCCAAAAATAATTTCATATAATACGGCGGATAGACGAAGTCTTGCGAAGGAGGAAGGAGGAAACTGGAAATGGAGTTTCCAATTTGATCCGACCGAACGTATATAAGAAGTTTTGCCACATCCTTTTAAATTATTAGGTGGTAAAATTTGGGTGGAAGAAAATTATACTTCTTATTATAATTATTAAGGTAATTTTTTGGAACCTCATATACGGTGCTATTGGTTGTTAAAAAAATTTATCCCATCGTGATTATTTATCCATACATTCTTTTATATATTGTAAGGCAACATCCTTGCCAAGAAATTTCCCTACTCGTACTTTTTTATTTGGTATATGATCGAACGCATGCGAAACAACACTTCGAAGATTATCTTTAATGTTTTTGTCTAATGTTTTGTTTTCTTCCGGGAATACTGCTATG
>DAOUPS010000099.1 GCA_030626045.1 bacterium
TTTCAAAGCTGTGGATCCCGCTTAGCGGGAACAATTTTTGGTAGGAGCTAGTTTGGCAACAGTCCCATAAGAAATTTCAAGCGCTTTTGAAGCATTAAAAAGCTTCTGCTCATCCCACCACTTCCCCATCAGCTGTATTCCCACCGGTAATTGGCTTTTATCTTCTTGAATAGATCCGGCTGGGATGGATATTGCCGGTATCATCGCAACATTGGCAGAAACAGTATATACGTCGGCAAGATACATTTCAAGCGGATCATCCGACTTGTCTCCAATTTTGAACGCCGGAGTTGGAGAAGTCGGAGATAAAAGTACATCAACTTTTTTAAAAACATCTCTCATTTCCATCTTGATCAATTCACGAACCCGTTGAGCCTTCTTGTAATATGCATCATAATAACCGGCTGACAACGCATATGTCCCCAGGATCACTCTGCGCTTGGGCTCATCTCCCAGAGCTTTTGCGCGCGATTGCAGATACACGTCGAGAATTGTTTTACTGGCTGAATCGTTATCAACAGCATCACTGAATCCATAACGAATGCCGTCAAACCGGGCAAGATTTGAACTCACCTCTGATGGCATCATCAGGTAATATACCGCCATTGAATATTGAATGTGCGGAAGCTCAACCTCAATAATTTCGGCTCCTTGTTCTTGTGCAAAAGAAATTCTTTCTTCAACTATCTTTTTAACACTATGATCAAGCCCTTCTCCAAAAAACTCCTTGATAATACCGATCTTAACACCTCTCAATTCAGGTTTTAAATTGTTATAAAATCCTCCTTTCTCGCGTTTGACTGCTGTATTATCATGTTCGTCATCACCACAGATTGCGTCGGTAACAATCGCGGCATCTTCAACCGTTTGCGTGATCGGTCCGATCTGATCATAGCTTGAAGCCATGGCAATGAGCCCATATCGCGATACTCTGCCGTATGTCGGCTTAAACCCAACGACTCCGCAAAAACTGGCTGGCTGGCGAATCGATCCACCTGTATCAGAGCCAAGCGCCCATACCGCCATACCGGCGGCAACGGCAGAAGCTGAACCGCCCGAAGAACCTCCCGGTACTCGTGTTTTATTATGCGGATTTCTTGTAACACCGAAAGCGGAATTTTCAGTGGACGAACCCATTGCAAATTCATCAAGATTCGTTTTCCCAAGATAGACCGCTCCCCGTTCGTTTAATTTTTTTATTACGGTCGCGTTATACGGCGCAATATATTTTTCAAGAATTTTTGATGCCGCTGTTGCCGGAACTCCTTGAATACAGATATTATCCTTGATCGCACAAGGTACGCCTTCCAAAAACGAGATCTTTTCTCCTTTTTTTATTTTCTCATCAGTTTCTTTGGCTTTTTGAAGAGCTTGTTTCTCATTGACACTCAGAAACGCGTGGATATCAGAATCCTTTTCTTTGATTGCGTTGAGATATTGCATGGTCAGATCAACCGTTGTTTCCGTTCTTTCCTGAAGTTTTTTGTGAATTTCCTTGATCATATTATTGGCATGGCTACTTTAAAAATAGCGAAAAATATTACGGATTCAAAACTGTTTTAACTTTGAGAAGATCACCGCTCTTTTCCGGAAACAGCTCTTTTATCTTCTCTTTTTCATCTTCACCGAATTCGCAAATTTTATCATCTCTAAGCTGATTTTCTTTCAACGAGTAATGGTTAAAACACTCAACTTGTTGCACGTCGATACCGCTTAGATCTTTGAAGTGATCCAAAATAGAGCTAAGTTCTTTGGCAAATTTCTTCTCTTCTTTATCTGTAAGAGCCATGCGGGAAAGCTCTGCCACTTTTTTTACTTCATCTTGCGAAATAATTGTCTTGTTTGACATAAATATAAACGTTGATTATTAGAATGGAAATTACAGTAGGAATTAATTACACAGCAAGTCTAAGACTTTTTTATGATCTTAATAAATTCAGCTTTGCCAATTATTCTCACGCCAAGCTTTTTGGCTTTCTCAGCTTTACTTCCGGGATCTTTTCCGGCAACAACAAAATCGGTTTTTGAGCTAATTGACGAGGATACTTTTCCTCCCGTTGCTCTTATTAAATCTTTTGCTTCATCTCTTGTCAAATTATCCAAAGTTCCGGTCAATACGAACGTCTTTCCTTTGAGCCACTGTCCCTTGTTTCGCTTATTTGATCCGTCAATACTGAATTTAACACCGTACCTTGCCAACCGTTTAAGAAATGATATATTCCGAGCGCTCTTAAACCAAGATATGACGCTTTTGTCCATCTTTTCACCAACACCGTTTATCAGAACAAGATCATCCACTGAAATTTTGCCTATAAAATTTGCGAGATCAGACGGATTTTTAATTTTTTTTTCGCTCTTCATTAGATCAAGTTCGTTTTTGATCAACAAAGCCCCTTCTTCCCCCAAATGCCTGATGCCAAGCGCGACCAGAAATTTTTCAATATCAATTTTTTTGCTTTTTTCAATCGCTTGCACGAGATTTGCCGCTGACTTTTCAGCAAACCGCTCCATCGGCTCAAGATCTCCTTGTTTGAGGGTAAAAATGTCCGCGGCTAAATTTATCAGCCCCTCATTGATAAGTTGTTCAACAATTTTCTCGCCCAGGCCGTCAATATTAAAACCTTTCTTTGACACGAAGTGAACGATATTTTCTTTTTCAACCGCAAAACAATTCTTGTTTGTACAATAATGAGCGGAACTTTTCCTTTTTTTCTTGTCCAGAATAATTTCTCTAGCTATGCTACTGCCGCAAATTGGGCACTTTTTCGGCATTGTAAATTTTTTTTCTTTGCCCATTCGCAATTTGGTAATAACCTCAACTACTTCAGGTATGACATCACCGGCTTTATGGATCACGACCGTGTCACCGATCCGTATATCCTTTTTCTGAATTTCGTCTTCGTTATGAAGAGTTGCACGAGACACGACCGAGCCGGCAATACGCACTGGCTTTAAGACAGCCACTGGGGTAAGCGCTCCGGTTCTTCCGATCTGTACTTCAATACTTTCAACAACCGTTGTCATTTTTTCCGTGGGAAATTTCCACGCAATAGCAAAGCGGGGAGACTTTCCGGTATGGCCCAGAACATCCTGTAAATATCTCTCGTTCACTTTCACAACTAGCCCATCAATCCCATATTCTTGCTGGCTTCTCTTCTCCACCCATTCTTCATATATATTTTTTATTTCACCAAGAGATGAGCAGTGCCGATAATACTTGTTGATTTTAAATTTTAACGATGACAACAATTCAAGTTCTTTAATTTGCGTTTTGGGAAAGTTTATTCTTGACGATGCCTCAATAGAATTAATGTCGTAGATAAATGAGTCCAGTTTCCGTGATGATGCGATTTTTGGATCAAGTTGGCGGATAGAGCCCGCGGCCGCATTCCGGGAATTGGCAAA
>DAOUPS010000116.1 GCA_030626045.1 bacterium
AACGTTTATGGAAAAGAAGGCGACAAGAGGGATTTAATGGCTCTGTCTTAAATTCGTGACGATGGCAGTATAAACTTATTTTAAATAAGCCGGGGCATGAATTTAAGACCGGTAATTTTACTCAAAGCACAAATGAACAAACAGGAAAAATTCAATAAGGGCGAGATTATTATCTACAAGCCAAAAAATGGCGGAATAGAATTAAGAGTGAAGCTGGAAAAAGAAACAATCTGGTTAAGGCAAGCACAAATTGCCGATCTTTTTGACGTTCAGAGACCAGCCATTACAAAGCATTTAAGAAATGTTTTTAAATCTAGAGAATTGGATAAAGATTCAGTTAGTTCCATTTTGGAACATACTGCCACAGACGGTAAAATCTATCAAGTGGAATTTTATAATTTAGACGCGATTATCTCTGTTGGTTACCGGGTAAATTCCCAAAAAGCAACGCAATTCAGAATTTGGGCGACCAAAGTACTAAAAAGCTATTTATCACAGGGTTACGCGGTAAACGAAAAAAGACTGTTGGAAGCGCGAAACAAGTTCAACCAGCTTCAAGAAACGATCAACTTTTTGCAAAAAAAGTCAAAAGCAAAAATGCTACAAGGCCAGGAGAAAGAAATACTTAATCTTTTGGCTGATTATTCCAAGACATTATCGCTTTTGGAAAAATATGATAAAAGCAAATTAAAAACCGAAAAAGGGAAGAAAGCGAAGTTTATTTTGGAGTATGACAGTTGTTTGAATATAATTTCTGAATTGAAGAAAAATTTGATGGGCAAAAAGGAAGCCAGCGATATTTTCGGCAATAAAATTGGCGGCAAATTTGAAAGTGCCGCCGGGAATTTGTATCAGACATTTGGAGGCAAGGAATTATACGGATCAATTGAAAGCAAAGCGGCTCATCTTCTATATCTAATCATAAAAGACCATCCTTTTACCGATGGCAATAAACGCATCGGCTCTTTTTTGTTTGTTTATTTTTTAGATAAAAATAATTATTTATACCGCGAAAGCGGAGAAAGAAAAATAAATGACAACGCATTAACCGCGCTGGCTTTGTTGATTGCCGGAAGCGATCCGAAAGAAAAAGAACAAATGATAGCGCTTGTCACTCAATTGCTGAAATAATACACTGTAATAATTCCTTTATGAAGCGAAAGGTGATTAAAGATCTATAGGGACTGTTTCCAAGCGAATTCTCACCAAAATTGTTAATTTCAGATCAACAGTTTACAACGGTATTTTATTTTGATTATTCTCATGATAAATCCAGCACTGAATTTTCAATGATCAATTATCAATGAATTAAATCAGTAATTGATTATTGAGAATTGATTGAAAATTGGTTATTGGTTATTGATCATTTTTATCATATTGCTTATTCAGCCGCCGTTAAACTAAAGGTCCGAGTTGCAAACTCGCACCAGCACTGGGGCGTTAGCTAGTATCAAAAAAAGTAACAAAATGGCTAAGATAAAGCATAAAATAGGTATTAACATTTTGATCGTATTGTAATACGATCAAAGCAATCTGAGGAAATTATAAAAGGAAATATAATATAGAAACACCGCAACAATTATGCCATTTGATATCGAGAAAAAAATTATTATTGCCATATTACTCGGCTTGTTTTTGTTTTTCAGCGCCGCCGTTGTTCTTTATTTTATTGAAAGGAACAATGCAAGGAATAACACAGAAGAACATTCTGTTGACAAGCCAGTTGAGCCGGCTGTGCCGAACTCAACGGATGGAGAAGATGAAAATCTGCCGATTGAAGACGATAAAACAGTGAAAATTCTGTTCGGCGGCGATATAATACTTGATCGGTATATTAGGACTGTGATCAAAGCGAGATCATTCGATCATATTATAGAAGGTATTAAACCTTTGCTTAATGAAGCTGATTTTGTGGTTGCTAATCTTGAAGGGCCAGTCACTGATAACCAGTCTGTCAGCGTGGGGAGCGAGTTTGGAGAGCGAAATAATTTTGTGTTCACATTTCCGAAAGAGGTTATTCCGGATCTTTATAAAAATAATATATCCGTAGTAAATATAGGCAATAATCATATTATGAATTTTGGGAATGATGGTCTTGAACAAACGCGTAAGGCTTTGAAAGAAGCCGGTATAAAATACTTTGGTGATCCGAATGATCCAAATTATCGTTGGTATGTGAAAGAACATAATGGCATGAATATTGGTTTTGTCTGCTATGATCAATTTACGGAAAATGGATTTGAGAAAACGCTTGATGACCTGTCTGTTATCAAAGATAAAACAGACGCGGTTATTGTATATACTCATTGGGGAGTTGAATATGAAACATGTTCAAACAAGACACAGCAAGAATACGCGCATACATTTATCGACCAAGGCGCTGATCTGATCATCGGTTCGCATCCACACGTAGTTCAGGAAGTTGAAACTTACAAAGACAAAACCATTTTTTATTCACTGGGAAATTTTATTTTCGACCAATATTTTTCCGAAGAAACGCAAAAAGGACTGTTAGTACGAGCAATTATCCGGAAGAAGGGGGAAGATCTCTCAATTGTTGCCGATGAAATTCCGATACGGCTCGATAATTCCGGAAGAACGGTTCTATCACAAAACAGACAATGAAGTTACCTAATGCAAAAATTGAACTCGCCTTGGCTGAAACCGGTTCGACGGCTATTGGTGTTGACGAGGCCGGAAGGGGTCCGCTG
>DAOUPS010000001.1 GCA_030626045.1 bacterium
TCTGCCATTCCTTGAGCTGTGGCTTTCCCTTTGAACTTTCTTAAAATTGTTTTCTCTAAAGAACCCGCGTTTACTCCGATTCTTATAGGAATTTTTTTTGCCTTGCATCTTAAAACAACTTTTTCAATTTTGCTCTTTGGCTGGATATTGCCTGGATTTATTCTAACTTTATCAATTCCTTGATTGATAGCTTCTAGCGCCAAATCAGCGGAAAAGTGTATATCAGCTACAAGAGGAATATTGATCTTGGACTTTATAGCCGAGATCGCCTGCGCGGCTTTTTGGTCGGGAACTGCCACTCTAACAATTTCACAGCCGGCTTTTTCAAGCTGTTTGATCTGCGCAACGGTCTGGTTGATATTTCCAGTGTTGGTATTCGTCATTGACTGGACACAGATCGGCTCATGGCCTCCAATTGATACTCTTCCAATTTTGATGACTTTCGTTTGTTTTCTTTTTATCATATTTTTACATCAAATGCTGAATTGTCCGTAGCTCTCTTCTGTTATGCTGATTTTTTGTTTCTTTGTTTTTTTCCAAACATTTTGCACTAATCCCATGGAGGCCAGTGTTATTATTAAAAAACTGCCGCCGTAACTCAAAAAAGGAAGTGAGAGTCCGGCAATAGGCATAATACCCAAATTCATCCCTATATTCAAAAAAGTTTGAAAGAATATCATAACGATAACTCCGCCGACAAGGAATTTCCCAAAGATATCCTTCGAAAGATTGATTGTTTTTCCCATCCTCCAAAGGAGAATTCCGAAAAATAGAATAATCAATCCGGTGCCAATCAATCCGCTTTCTTCGGCAATCGCCGCATAAATGAAATCTGTATGCTTTTCCGGCAAAAAATTGAGCTGGCTTTGGGAGCCGTGGCCCAGCCCCTTGCCTGTTATTCCACCGGAACCAATCGCGATAACTGATTGAATAACATTATACCCGCTCCCGAGAGGATCCCTTCCCGGATCCATAAATGATTGTATTCTGTCTTTTTGGTAATCATTCAGAATCGTGCCCCATCCTAATATAATTATCACAAGGCCAGCTAAAATAATTCCCATAATATATTGCTTTTTTACTCCGGCAAGAAATAGCATGCCAAACCAAATTACCGCCATAACAACAGCAGAACCCATATCGGGCTGCAGTATGGCAAGAGTAACTGGAATCAGAGTGTATATGAATGATACTGCTATTTTATTTAAAGTAATTTGCGCCGGTATTTTTGAGAAATATTTCGCCAGCGAAATTATAAGAAATAATTTCATTAATTCCACCGGTTGAATATTGAAAATGCCTAAATTGAACCAGCCAGTTGTTCCGCGTATGTTCATTCCAAACAATAAAACAGCTATTAGCGAAATAACACCGACTGCGTAAAGAAAGCCACTGTAGCTTTTCCAAATTTGATAGTCAGCAGTGCTAAAAACCGCAAATGCCATAAGTGCCACAACAAGAAAAATAACTTGTTTTTGAAAATTGTTAAACCCTTCACGTTCAGTCTCAAGAGAAAGTGAAAATATGGCAATAAGTCCGGACACGAGCAGAAATGACATTGCCGCAAGAGATATCCAATCAAAGTCAAGTTGTTTGACGACTTTTGCTAGCACTTGGGTAGTCAATATGTTTTATGAGATTGTTTACCAACTAAATTAGTTTGAAAACAGTCCTATTATAGATTATTTTCCGCTTTACGTTGTTGATGCTCGTCAAATGTTTTTGAATAAATAATCTCTTCGGTTTTGGAATTTGAAAGAAAGTAATAAAAACCGGATTCTTGCGGAAGAATTGACGCGCGGATAGACGCAAAGCCCGGATTAGAAATTGGTCCCGGAGGAAGACCGGGGTTAATATATGTATTGTAAGGAGAATCACATTGCGTGTCCTCATAGGAGAATTGGGGCTTGTCAACATTGAGAAAATACGCCAATGTCGCACAGCTTTGTAAAGGAAATTTATCATCAAGCCGCTTCCAAAAAATTCCAGAAACCAGTCTTCTGTCTTTATCTGTTTTTACTTCTCTCTCAATGATCGAAGCCAAAGTGATTACGTCGTGGAGTGATTTCCCTTGAGACACGACCTCATCTTTCAGTTCTTGATTAACTTTTTTGTTGAAATTATTAAGAAATTTACTTGCCATCGTTGCCCCGGTTTCTTCTTCATCAATAAAGTATGTATCTGGAAACAAGTACCCCTCCATATCTACTCCCTGAGGAATATTCCTTAAAAAGCCGTATTTTTTACTAAACACATCGCAAGAGCAATCCTCTTTATTCAGGCATTTACAATTAACAATGTCTTCAAATTCATCGGCGATACTCGGCTTCTTGTTTTTTAGCGCATCAATAATTTTTTTGTTGGTATATCCTTCCGGAATTGTCAGTTTTAATGTTTCCGCGATAATATCGCCATTACTAAATTTTTCAACCATTTGGCCAATTGTCATATTCGGTGCTAACTCATACCCTCCGGCTTGCAAAGAATTGGCAGCTTTAGTCTTCCAAACATAGAAATAAAAAAAGGTTTTATCTTTGATTAATCCTTCTTTTTCAAGATTTTCACCAATTTCTGTGGAACCGTCGCCTTCTTTTATTTCGAATTTTTGAATAATATTTGAAGAGCTGGCTGTGCCGTTGAACGCTTGACCGTTAAACCACGAACAAGCCAAGCCAAATACAGCCAGAAGAACCAAAAACGAAAAAATGGAAATAATAAAAAACTTTTTCATTTGGAATAAATGCACAATTAATATTTTATATCAAAATTTGAATAATTTTGCAAATTATCGTTTTGTTCTTTATGTATCGACTCAACATTAGAACTTGATGGCCCGTTATGGCACCAGGCAACAAAAGCATCAAGAACTTTTTGCTTTCCTTCGGCTTCAATTGAAACAGTTCCGTCAGAGTTATTCTTAATCCATCCCTGTATTCCAAGTTCTTCCGCTTTTTCTTTTGCGCTTAAACGAAAAAAAACCCCTTGGACTCTTCCGTAGATTGTTATTGACAAATGTTTCATTTCATACTAGTGCCACGAATTTTTTTTACGGCATTTATAAACTTTTTTCCTCTTTCAAATTCATTGGCAAACATTCCAAAACTTGCAAATCCGGGAGACAAAAGAATGGTATCTCCATCTTTGGCATTTCGAAACGCGTCAAACACTGCTTGTTCAATGTTATCATAAGTGTTGAAAACCCTATTAATTCCTCCACGTTCGTCAATTCTCTTAAAAAGCTTTGCGGTAGCGGTTCCCTTCAATAAATAGATGCTTTTGATATTATTTGCTTCGGAAATTTTTTCCGCAAAATTGTCCAATACAAGCTTCTTATCTGATCCTCCGCAAATTAAATGCATTGGCCCGATAACGGAATTAATTCCGGCTATGGCCGACTCGGGAGTCGTGGCAGTCGTATCATTGATAAATTTTCTTCCGTCGATCTTGTCTATTGTCTCAAAACGATGCGCCACTCCTTTGAATTCCTTAAGCGTTTTTTTCATAGATTCCGGAGAAATGCCAATAGATAATCCGACTGCGCACATGGCACAGGCATTATAAAGGTTGTGGGAGCCTTTTACTGCGATCTCTGACGTTGGTATTACAGCTGTAGTGTTTCCATCTTCTTTTAGATATATTTGCCCTTCTTTAACAAAGCTGCAGATGGCGTTTGGATCCGGCGACAATGAAAAAAAGATCGTTTTGCCTTTCACACTTTCAAACAACACTTTCGACATTTCATCATCAAAATTGAAAATTGATACGTCGTCTTTTTTTTGAAACAAAAGAATGTTTCTTTTATCAGCAATGTAATCATCCATTGAATCATAATAATTCAGATGATCCTGATAAATATTCGTTATAAGAGAAATATGCGGACTTTTTTCTACTCGCGCTAAAGCCGAACAGCGCCACGAGGACATTTCAAATACGACCCATGTCTTTTTTGTTATAGCATCAAGTTTTGCCACAACAGGCTCTTGCCCTATTCCGACATTAACCACCTTCAAACCCTCATATTCTAACATTTTTGAGATCAGCGTCGATGTTGTTGTTTTGCCTTTCGTGCCGGTTATTCCGATAATATTATTTGATTCGCACAATCTGAAAAATAAACTCGAATCCATTTCAACTGGCACTTGGTGTTCAATGGCTGTTTTAATATACTTATTGCTCCAGGGAATAATAGGATTTTTGACTACCATATCAACACTGGTGAAGTCTTCCATCCTGTGCTGTTCCGTGACTATCGTAACGTTTTTAAATTTTTTAATTTCGCCTATCGAAGCCTCAAGATCATTCTCTGACTTTTTGTCTGTTGCAATCACTTTCGCGCCTTGCTTAGCAAGCCATTTGATCATCGAAACACTTCCTCCGTGCAGTCCAATGCCCATCACTGTTATTTTTTTGTTTTTGAAAGTTATATCAGTCATTGAGATATTATGAGGCTGTTCCATTATGAACCAAGCCGATGGATTTTAATATTCGGTTTGTTTCCAATTATGTTTTTTACAAAACTTTCATTGTGCTCACTCCAATCAGAAAAATAAAAGATGTCATCGCCATCTAAATGCTTATCGTGGCAGCCATCTTTTACTTGTAGCGCTACCTCTTGGGCAGCATTTATTATTTTTACTTTTCCATTAAAGACCGTTTTGATGATGTTTTTCATGAGAGGATAATGCGTACATCCCAAAATAACACACTCTATGTCTTTTTTCACGAACCTTGAAAGATATTTTTTTGTGATTTCACGCAACAATCTGTCTTCCTGCAACCCTTCTTCAATAAACGGAACAAATAACGGACACGCTTGTGAATACATTTTTATTCTCGGTAAAAGTTCCAGAAGCGGATACTCATAGGCTTTACTCTTAATTGTTGCTCTGGTGCCGATAATTAACGCTCTGCTGATCTTCTCGATGTGTATCTTTTTGACACACGGATCAATTACATCGTAAAAGATCATCGACGGATAGCGCTCTTGAAGATATTCTCTCGTGAGCGCCGATGCGGTGTTACAGGCAATAACTATCTTCTTCGCCCCCTTTGAAACTAGAAAACGTACGATCTCTTCTGAATATTTCTGAATCGTCTCCTGGCTTTTATTGCCCCACGGAACACGCGCAGTATCACCAAAATATATTATTCGTTGACGCGGAACCAATTTCTTTATTTCTTTCGCTACAGTAAGACCTCCTACTCCGCTGTCAAAAATTCCTAGCATATTTTTATGGGATTGTTCCCGCTATCATATTCTTGAGATCATTACAGCCAGATCAACCAGCCGATTTGAATACCCCCATTCATTGTCATACCATCCGATAGCTTTCACTAAATTACCCGCTGTTACTTTCGTAAGAGGCGCGTCAACAATACAGGAATGCGCATCTCCAACCACGTCATGTGAAACAAGAGGCTCTGCCGTAACTTTCATTATTCCTTTCAATTGCCCGTCAGCGGCTTTTTTAAAAGCGTCATTTATTTCTTTTTCATTTGTTTCTTGTTTTAAAACTGCAACCAGATCTGTGACTGAACCAACTAATGTAGGAACACGAAAGGCCATCCCGTCAAAAATATCTTCAAGCTGAGGAAGCGTTTTTGCCGCGGCAATGGCAGCGCCGGTGGTCGATGGAACAATATTCTGAGCGGCCGCTCGTCCTCTGCGAACATCTTTTTTCGCCGGACCGTCAACAAGAGCCTGTGTTGAGGTGTAGCTGTGGATCGTTGACATTAATGCTTTTTTAATTCCGAAAGTTTCATCCAGAACCTTAGCCATTGGAGCAATGCAATTTGTCGTGCATGACGCCATGGATAAAATATCATCACCCGAAACAATTTCGTCCTCATTGCATCCGATCACAATGGTTTTGATCGTATCGTCTTTTGTTGGAGCCGATATTATAACTCTTTTTGCACCGGCACTAATATGTCCTTTGGTTCCTTCGCGATCCTTAAAAACGCCGGTACATTCCAAAACTACATCAACACCCAGCTCATTCCATGGCAGATCTAATGGATCTTTTTCGCACATTATTCTTATCTCTTTATCATCAACTTTGAGAATATTGCCATCAACGGCTACTTCTTTTTGGTATACGCCATAGGCTGTATCATATTTCAGAAGATACGCAAGATTATTGATATCGCCAAGATCATTTATTGCCACAATCTCAACGTCAGGATGTTCAAGGGCAACTTTAAGCACCGGCCTTCCAATGCGGCCAAAACCGTTTATGGCTACTTTCATATTGATTTTTTACAATTTATAATTGTTTAAAGCCTTACCGATTATTTCAATAGAATCAACTGAATTACAGAATTTTATGTTCTCTATTTCACTTAATCCGATCCACTCTGCCTTCTGCGCATATTTTTTTTCATATTTATCAAAATTCCTTGTTGAAATTCTACCACTATTTTTAGCACACAAAAAATATATTAGGATCGAATTAACAGCTTCCTCTTCAAAAGGAGTAATAAAAAATGATGTCTGGCACTCGATTAATTTCTTCGGTTTGATTCTAAGCCCTGTTTCTTCTAAAAACTCCCTTTTTAGCGCTTCTCTGATCGTTTCGTTGATTTTTATGCCACCGCCCGGAAAATCATATCCATCCCATTGTCTTGAAAGAAGTATTTTGTTTTGTTTAATTAAAATTCCATACACAGAAGGACGGAACGCCACTTTTTTGGAATCTACAAGATATTCTTTTCCTTTAATATCCCGGCACTTTATTTTAATCTCTTTGCTTGCCATTTTAGTTTACACATCAAGATTTTGAACGCTTTTGGCATGTGCTTGAATAAATCTTTTGCGAGGTTCAACTTCACTACCCATAAGAATATTGAAAGCTTGATCAGCTTGTTGCGCATTTTCAATGGTTACTTGTAACATTACTCTTGTTTGTGGATTCATTGTTGTTTCCCAAAGTTGCTCCGGATTCATTTCTCCCAAGCCTTTATATCGTTGAATATTTATCCCTGCCGCCTGTTCTGATTCATCCGATTCTTTATTCTTTGCGTCAAGGTCAGTTGCTTTCTCGGATTTTTCACTCAGCTGTTTTATAATTTCATCTTTCTCTTCTTCGGAAAACGCCCATTTTGCTTCTTTGCCTTTTTTTATTTGATAAAGCGGCGGCTGGGCAATGTAAATATACCCCAGTTTTATAAGATCTTCAAAATACCGGTAAAACAGCGTTAAAAGCAAAGTTCTGATATGGGAGCCATCCACGTCAGCGTCAGTCATGATGATTATTCTATGATATCGAAGCTTGTCCATATTCATCTGTTCTCCAACTCCCACTCCAAGCGCAATTACCAATGCTTTGATTTCCGCTGAAGAAAGCATCCTATCG
This sequence comes from bacterium, assembly GCA_030626045.1. Classification (GTDB taxonomy): domain Bacteria; phylum Patescibacteriota; class Minisyncoccia; order Moranbacterales; family DUUL01; genus DAOUPS01. Next base: position 7,356 of record DAOUPS010000001.1, read on the forward strand.
AGCCGAGCTCGTTCAACATTCAAGATCTTGCCGCGCAAAGGAAGTATTGCCTGAAATTGCCTGTCTCTTCCTTGTTTTGCGCTTCCACCGGCCGAGTCACCCTCAACAATATATAACTCGGATACGGAAGCGTCTCGGCTGCTGCAGTCCGCAAGTTTTCCCGGCAATGTCATTCCATCCAATACGCCTTTCCGTATAACAGCATCCTTAGCGGCTTTAGCCGCAAGTCTTGCCTTGGCAGATAACAAACCTTTATTGATAATAGCTTTTGCATCAGATGGATTTTTGTCAAAATATTCAATAAGCGCTTCGGAGATAACAGAGTTAGTGATCGTTCTGGCCTCAGAGTTGCCCAATTTCGTCTTGGTCTGACCCTCAAATTGCGGATCTTTGAGCTTTACCGATATAACAGCCGTTAGCCCCTCGCGTACATCGTCTGACGTAAGATTGCTTTCTTTCTCTCTAAGTAAATTATTTTTCCTAGCATAATCATTGATTGTGCGTGTTAGCGCCGTCCGGAATCCGGTTTCGTGCATGCCCCCTTCAGTCGTATTTATATTATTTGCGAAAGATAGCACATTTTCCTTAAAACTATCTTTGTATTGCATCGCCGCTTCCACAAGCATCACACTTTCCTGTTTTTCAGTATAAAAAATATTTTGATTTACAACTTCTCTGCCTTTGTTGAGAAATTCAACAAAAGATCTTATTCCGCCATCAAAACAGAATCCTGCTCTGCGGTACATCGCAGGTATTCTCTTTCTTTCATCAATTATCTTTATATGCACGCCTTTTGTGAGATACGCCTGCTTGCGCAAGTAGTCAATAATGACTTTCCATATCCACTCAATTTCCGGAAATATCTTCGGATCCGGTTCAAAAACAACGGCAGTGCCTGTTTTGTCTGTCCTACCGATAGATCTTACTTTTGCTTTCGCTTCACCACGCGAGTATTCCTGTACCCATATTTTTCCGTCACGATATACTTCCACGCGCATCATTACCGACAATGCGTTTACAACCGATACACCGACGCCATGCAGTCCTCCGGATACTTTATACCCCGTATGTTCTCCTCCAAACTTCCCGCCGGCATGCAATTTCGTCATAACCGTTTCCAGTGCGGTTAGTTTTGTCTGGGAATGCTTCTCGATCGGGATTCCTCGCCCTTCATCAACTACGGAAACCAGGTTATCGGGCAATAATTTTACTTCAATATACTTTCCATATCCCGCCATGGCCTCGTCAATCGAATTTGACACCACTTCCCAAATAAGATGGTGTAATCCTTCGATAGAAGTACCGCCAATATACATTCCCGGACGGCGGCGCACCGGCTCCAATCCCTCTAAAACTTGAATTGATTCTGCTGTATATCCACTCTTTTTTCTTTGTGTCTTCGCCATATTGTTATGTTATATTCTGCTATTGATGGAAACGATCCCTTAGAGCCTGTTTGAGAACCCTCTTCCGTCGCGATCCCGCCCCGGCGGGATAGCTAAAATTTGGAAATTGCAGCAGGATATGGGGTTTTCAAACAGGCTCTTAATAATTAACGCGCAAGAAAATACAGTTCAATCATCATCATGGCCCCAATTGCCAATAATCCATCCCACCAAATAAGTATTCTGAAACTTTGCAGTATGATTATAAAAATAAGCGCGCCTGAAAGCAAAAAGCCTTGCCGAAAAGAAACTCCTATGTTTATGTGCTGGACATCCTCATCAGCCATTGCTTTTCGCCGTATCCAATATAGAATTAACGAAAAAAAACCTGTAAAAAATAGACTTAAGCTGACATAGAAAGCTCCTATGTTAACAATATTCTCTTGGAGCGAATCAGTATTGTTATAAGGGCTTAGAAATAATACTATTGAAACAGCCGCCCCAAAGCCCAAAGTAACAAGAAACCACATTCCTAATCGAAATGTTCTTCCTTTCATTCTTTATTTTTGATATTTTTTACATTTGGCGCACTGAATAATTACACTCAGCACTCCTTTATTGTAGCTTATTCTTGGAATAAACTCAATGCCTTTAAGGTTGAAATTTTGAATTTTGATTGCCAGCCAGAGGCTGGAATTTTTAATGTCTTAATTGGCTTTTCATGTAAAAAGGAAAGTTTAACCAGATAATTAGAGAAGCTCCCATAATAATTCATGAGAGCTTCACGTCTGGTAGAAAAAAATCATTTCTTAGTCTTTTTCAAACGACGGGATTCCAAGTATCACTTGAACCGTGCCAAAAGACTGTGGTCTTCCAGCTTCCTTGCGCTTGAGCTCAACGATCTCCCAGCCGCTACGGATTCCAATTTCGCTTGATTCGAGGGAAGTGGCAGAGAGCTTCTCCCAAATATGTATCCAAAACAAATTTCGGCAAATTTCGGATCTTCTCATAACAACTGCGACCACACTACCATCTGCACTATCACTAAATACTCCTTCGGCCATCTTCTTTATCGCCTCAGCTTCGAAGCGCTCACTAAGAGTCCAAAGTCTTTTGGCATGGTCATCAGCTGTAGCAACGAGTTTTTCGGATTTTGTGTCAGAATCTATGTCCCCAATAGGACTAACGAGATCCTCCTCCCGAATCTCCTCTAATAGTATTGGAATTTCTTCAATAAAAGGTACTTCTGTTTTCTTTGGCATTTCTCGATCCTCCTTTCATTTTTCCAGCCAGACGTTTCACTCTACCACTCAAGAAAAAAAAGTCAACAGCAAACCCTCTGCCTCTAAAGCTGAGGCTGAAATTTTGAATTTTGAATTTTGATTGCCAGCCAGAGGCTGGAATTTTTAATTAAAATTTGAAAATTTGTTCATTCATTTTAAATTTCAAATTGTAAATTTCAAATTACTCCCTAATATTTGATACCAGATACTTGATACTAGAATCCCTTAGTCATTCCTAATGATCTCTTTAACCGAGTACGGAGTTTCTTTCTTAGTCTGATAGTATGTTTTAACCGATATGTCAACGAGTAGTCCGGAAATAAAAAACTGAATTCCAAGAATTATGAAAAAGATGCCCATAAGAGGCCAGATTCGATTGCCAATCGGCAAGCTGTAAAAAACTCTATCAATAAACATCCAAATAAGGAGACCAAACCCAATAAAATTTAAAACTATTCCGACCCCTCCAAACAGATGAAGAGGCCTATTAGCATATTTCTTCCAAAACCACACCGAAATCAGATCAAGAAGCCCTTTAAGAAGCCGCTTATAATTATACTTGGTAACCCCTGAAACACGAGATCGATGATTGACTGTGATTTCAGTGATCTTAAAGCCCTGAATTTTGAGCAACGCCGGAATAAATCTGTGTATTTCTCCATACAGATCAACTCCTTCAAAACATTCAGCGCGATACGCTTTCAGAGTGCATCCGCTATCATGAATTGCGTCATTAATAAGCAATTTTCTCAATTGATCCGCTCCGCGGGACAAGATCATTTTACTTAACGAGTCTTTCCTGTTCTTTCTCCACCCGGAAACAACATCGTAACCATCGTCCAGCTTTCGTAACAATCTTGGTATGTCAGCCGGATCATTCTGCAGATCGCCATCCATCGTTATGATAACTTCTCCCTTCGCTGCCTTGATCCCGGCATCCATTGCCGCCGTCTGCTTGAAATTTTTCCTAAACACAATTACTTTTACCGGAGATAATGACCTAAGTTTTTCAAGTGTTTTATCAGTACTGCCATCATCAACAAAAATAATCTCTGCTTCAAGATCGTGCATGCTTATAACATCTACTGTTTCCTGGTGCAGCTTTTCAACATTTCCCTCCTCGTTGAATACCGGAATGACAATTGAAATAAATTGTTTAGACGCCTCCATAATATTGAATTAAATGGGAACAGTCCCTTAACCTCCTCCAATTATCCCGGCCAAAAGGCCGCCCGCTCCGATGACAATATTTATTATCCAAAATCGAACTGTTACTTTTGTTTCCGGCCAACCTTTAGCTTCGAAATGATGGTGTATTGGAGCCGCTAAAAATACCTTTTTCCCAAAAAACTTTTTAGCAGGAATTTGGATAATCACCGAAAGCGATTCCAATACATATATACTTACCAAAAAAGGCAAGATAACAACGGAATTTGTCAGCAAAGCGACAACTCCAAGCGTTGCTCCCAGCGATACTGCGCCGGTATCACCCATAAAAAACCGAGCCGGATAGAAATTAAACCAGAGAAAAGCCAAAAGCGCCCCGGCAACTACTCCGCAAAAGGCGGCGAGATCCATGCGTTCCTGAAAATATGAAATGATTGCGAAAGAAACAAACGCTTGTATTAATATTCCCGTATTTAGTCCGTCCAATCCATCTGTTTCATTGGATGAAATTGCTGTTGCAACAATAACAAAAATAGCTAACGGGATATACCAAAAACCTATCTCAAAATTCCCGACTGCCGGAATATGTATTGTTTCCCATCCTAATTTTGAAAAAAACCACCAAGCTACGATTAATGCTATTAGAAACAACCAAATGAGCCGCCAGGCGAAGCGCATGCCTCCTCCCTTATTTTTTCCGATGCTCCAGACACTCATTATATCATCAAAAAGACCCAGCACGGCAGTGGCCGCCAGAGCAAAAAGGGGAAGCCATGTTTGGCTTCTGCTGACAAAATCAAGCCGCCCAATCCATACGCACTCAAGCCTTTGAGAAAAATAAGGAGCCATAACACTCATGATACCGGCCAGGATCAGCACAGAACCCCAGATAAGAATGCCGCCCATTGTTGGCGTTCCGTTTTTATATGCGTGAAGCTTGCTTACAAAAGACAGTTTTTCACCGGAAACCGATGTTTTCTTTATTTTTATGCCCATTCTGTACTTATAAAGATAATGGGCCAGTAAAGGAGTCAACACCATTGCCAAACCAAAAGAGAACATAGTCAACAGCACCACTTTCGCAATCGCTAAAACCTCAGGAATTGTTTGTATTTGGGCAATATGCATAAAAATTTGATTACCGCGGCCATGTATACACTGAGAAAACCCAGCTAAATAAATTTTTCATGTCATCCCAGCGATAATTATCATCAAGTAGAACAGCGATAACCTTGCGATTCTTATCATCAGGATGATGAGCCACTGACATGAGAGATCTTCCAGCCTCATAAGTAAATCCTGTTTTCCCTCCTAAACAATTCGGGAGTTGCTCAAGGAGAATATCAGTATTGAATACATGATGGGTATAAAGTCCATCTTGAGAGTAAAAATCTTTTTCTTTCATTTTCATCGCGTTCCAAATCTCATCGTATCGCAGTGAATATGCCGCTACACGAGCAATATCATATGCTGTTGAATAACAAGCGCCCGGATCGTTTTCGTCATCCAGTCCTGAAGGATTACAAAAATGAGTATCCTTCAATCCAAGTTCATTGGCTTTGTCATTCATCATGTCCGCGAACTTATCCTGGCTTCCGGCAATATGATTGCCAATCATAACCGCTGCGTCATTGGCGCTATTCATAAGCATTGCCTCAAAAAGATGTTTGGCTAATATCTTTTCTCCAACCTGTAACCGCGTTGATACGCAATAACCGCTTCTGGGACATCCCACTTTTGTTCCATCCACTAAAATACTTTCCTGGTCCATTGTAATGATTTCGCTTTCAAGGTCATCGATCTTTTCAACGGCCAGAATGGCAGTCATAATCTTTGTTAAAGAGGCAATTGCTGCCTTACGTTTGCCGTCCTGATAATGAAGAATTGTTCCGGAGTCCGCATCAATCGCAATAGCGCTTCTGGCGCGTACATACATATCCCCAAACGAGTTTTCTTTTTTTACCGGTGCATCGGGCTTGACCTCATAGAGTTCTCCTGATATTGAATTCCCTACGGTTGTGGCTTGTTTTGTGCCTTCTTTTGTTTGTGTTTCCATATTTACCATTGCTTTTTTTCCCTCAGACACACTTTCAACACGAATGCTATTATCCTCATTTTCCGTGAAATCTTTAGCACTGATAAAATTCGGCAACAGATAATACCAGGCGGTGATTGAACAGACGATAGAAAAAATACTTAGACAATTTACCCAATTATAGTTTTTCATTTTCCGTGTTTTCGTGATTTTTTAGCATTTGGTTCGTCTCAGATCGAGAAACTTGCGGAATGGCATGCGAATGGAGAATATCATAATCCGGCAACTCCCGCACAGATTTAAGCCCCGAATTTTTTAAAAAGTCATAGCTCACCTCATATAAATACGCCCTGTTATCAGTGGGGTTCTCCCCACGATCAATTATTCCGCGAATAGCCAAATTCCTTAATGTAAAACTGCAATTCACTCCTCTGATATGTTCTATCTGCATTCTGGTTACCGGACCTCTGTACGCAATAACTGACAATACCTCAAGCGCCGCTTGCGACAATGGTTCATAAAGCTTTTTATTTAGAAACTTAGCAACGGTTTCTCCGTATTGAGGCGCTGACACTAGCTGAATTGTATGGCCTTTTCTAAAAATTTGCAACCCTCTCTTTTGGCTTTGAAAATTGGCTTCTAATTTTGAAATTTCTTCTTCAATACTTTTCTTTGTAGTTTTCAGAAAAGAGGCTAATTTGTGGATCTCTACCGGCTCTCCGGCGGCAAATAAGATCGCTTCTATTTGAGATTGGATATTATTTTCCATATCTTATAAATTTATGTAAAAAATTATATATCATAAGAAAAATCCGATTTATCTTGTGTTTCTTAAAATAGTAACGTGAAGAATCATCTTCAAGCTTATCCTTATTCGCGACAACACTGCCATAATGTAAGACTTCAATACTTGGATCATAAATAATTTCAGCTTTCATGTCTCTTAGTCTCCAACAAAGATCTTCTTCTTCTCTATATAGAAAAAAATTCTCGTCGAACCCGTTTGCTCTGCAAAAAGCTTTTCTATTGATCATAAACACGGCACCGGAAACCCACGCGACTTGAGAAATTCTGTCAACATTTTTCCAGATGCTTCCACCAGCTTTTAAAGCTAGTTTAGGTATTAACCCGCGCAATTCTCCATGATCATAAATTTGTGGTTTTTTCTCTTGAGTGATTAACTTTGGACCAACGACAACAGCACTATCATTTTTCTTTAGGATGTTAAATAGCCTTGAAATGGTCTTTTCTTGAATAAATCTTAAATCCGGATTTAAGATCAGGATGATTTTTGATTCAGATTTTTTGGAAAGCAGGTTATGACCGCCCCCAAACCCCAAATTTTTATCAGATTTAAAAAATTTTACATAGCTTTCCTGATATTCTTTCTCCAAGTCCGACAAATTATCCTTAGAATTATTATCCAACACAACAATTTCATAGGATATATCGCTATCCTTGAGATCTTTAATGGCATCGTTGATGCACAAATCCAAATAACTTTTTGTGTTATAGTTTACAATTTGTATCGAGATATCGTATCTCATTCCTGTTTTTTATTTCCTTCTCTCAATTATTATCTCCCCAAGCAATTTTTCTTGCTTAACACTTATGATCTGCTGTTTCATCATCTCTAACATTGCCAAAAAAGTGACTATGACTTCGATTTTATCTGATGCATGAGAAATGGTTTCCTGAAAAGCGACTTTCATTCTTTTTTCTATCGACTGGCCAAGCTGCATAATTTTTTCTTCAATACTAACAACATCTTCCATGACATGATGAATAACTTTTTCTTTAGAGGGCACATTCTGTAAAATGTTTGCAAACAGCAAGTGTAATTCTTTTGATGTGATTTTTTGTGAAATAAACGGCATATTTTTAAATTGCTCTTCTTTTTTAGAAAATGCCATTTTATTATTTTTTAACAAACCATTGATGTTAGCGGCAGCCTTTTTAAACCGCTGATACTCTTTTAATCGCTCTTCAAGATCCCTTATATCTTCCTCTTCTTCCTTCGTAAACTCAAATAATGGCAGGAGAGCCCTTGATTTTAATAAAACAAGCTGGGAAGCAACTGTTAAAAATTCGCTCAAATTTGATAAATTAACGAATTTCTGCGACTCAATAAAAGTGAGATAGCTGTCAGCAACTTCAACAAGTGAAAGCTGTGTTATATCAAGCTTTTGTTTTTCAATAAGTTCAAGTAAAAGACAAAGAGGTCCCTCAAAGTGTTGATTTTTTACCGTAAAGTCATTTGGCACTGCTTACTTTTCTTAAAAATAAATTATAGAAGCGACCCCATCGTCTTATTTTTTCTCTGTTTTCGTTTTTGTAAAGCTGCCCTTGATCAAATCCGTTTCAAGTTTTTCATACCATTTCGGCATCATTTTTATCGACAGTTCATATTCGCCAGATCCAAGATAAAGATATTTTTGTTTCAGCAACAGCCTGTCAACAAATATCAAAAGTTTTATAAGTTTCGAGAAAGGAGGCACGGCCCCGATTTTTCCCCGTATGTTCTTTCTCATCCAAGTTTCTTTGGCCAGTTCGACTTTTTTATAAGCTTTCATTTTTTTCGCTGCCTTTGAATCACTTTCTTTAACTCTCTTTCTTTCCTTTTTGATCCGATCATTAAGAACTTTTTTGAATTTCACTTTATCCAGATCTTTATTTGAAGAAAGGAGCGCCAAAATATAGTCTTTGTCAGCTTTTAGAACAAGCGCTTTTACTATTTCAGCCGGCTTAACCTTCGTTTTAGCTGTTGTAGCCGCCTTATCATGAGCAGTATACGTTGTTTTGTGCTCAACAACTTCATACTTTACTTTCGCTTCATCCAGAATTCTCTCCAGTTTTTTTGATACTTTCGACATGTTTTTAATGTTATTGGTAATAACCTATTAATAAAATCATCTATTCAGAGAGACATTATGTCATACACACCATTACTTATTTATTTCTATCTCGTGTCATTAAGGCGAAAGATAGGAGCTAATGCCGTAAAGATCAAAATGGCCAGCATAAGAAACAGCATTTTCAATGGAAGAACAATCAGAAAAAAGCTACAAAGCGCCATCCCAAAAATAAAGGCCACGCTTTTTGTCGTCCTAAAATAATCAATGAATCCAATATCCTTCGCATCAACTTTCTTGTAGAAATAAGTATCTCTCATTACCTGGATAATTGATGCGCCAATGCGGGTAATAAACAAAATTATCATCCAAAATATAAGATTAGTACTTGAAAGAAAGCTGATTACTCCTGTCGACAAGGACATAATAATGATCCCAATAATTAGCCATTCTTTTTCTCCTGTCCGCGTATCGGCAATAATACCAAGCGGGATTTGAATGATCACAAACGGAATAAGCATAACAGTAATTATTTTCCCGATATCAATCCACGAAAATCCAATGCTCAAAAGATATAACGGAGTAAATACGGACATTACACAATAAAAAAGTTCAAGCATGAGAGATACATAAAAAATTCTCAAAAGATTTTTCCGTTTTAACATCTTTTTCAAAACAACGCGCACGCTGCAACTTTTTCTGGCGGCGTGGTTAATATTTCCATAACTGCCGTAAATGATCGCAGCAGCCACTGCAGTTATTAATGAAGCCAAGATGAACACCGGACCAAAACCAAAGCTTTCCACTGTCCATGCGGCCAGAAACGGCCCGAAGAGAAATCCCAGATCCATGAATGTAAGGCTTGTTCCCCTCACTTTTCCTGTTGTATCGTTCTGTGTGAAACTTTCAATAAGAACATCAAGACTAGCCCAAATAAGCGCATCACCCACAAGAGACCATACCGCAAAAATAACCGCAAAAACACTATGAGAATAAACTCCCATTACTAGTAATGCCAGCATTTTCACGATCATAAAGAGCAATAATGTTCTTGCCTTCCCGTGCCTCCTTATTAAATGGTGAAGATTGATGAGAATATAAAAAGAAGCCGCGTAAGCAATGAAATAGAATATTCCAACATTTTCCGTTCCGGTAAGTTCTTTAATGAAGCTCGAAAGAACATAGATCACCAAGGATAATTGAAACCCCAGCAAAAAAACAACAGCACTCAACAAGTATAATTTTTGTTTTCTCTTCCTTTTATTTTTTTTCATGGTAAGGCTAGTAAAACTCCGTGCACTCACGTACACGGTATTTTTTACTTCTTAGCCGGAGCGGAGCCCCGCACGGAAAGCTCTTTGGGTTTTCCCCTTTATTCACGGACTCACGCCCGGGATTTTCTGGCACGTGAGTAAATTAAGCGCACGCCTCACAAAAATGAAATTATTTTATTTTTAAATGAAGCTCGTCTAACTGTTTTTTTTCGATTTCGTTCGGAGCGTCCATCATCAAATCCCTTCCGTCACCTGTTTTTGGAAATGCCATCACATCACGAATACTCGATTTATTCATTAGTACCATAAGCATTCTGTCTATTCCCGGAGCAATGCCTCCATGCGGAGGAGCGCCGTATTCAAACGCTCTTAAGAAATGTTTAAACTGCTTTTTCCTTTCTTCATTAAAGCCAATGAGATCAAATATTTTTTCTTGAGTTTTTTTATCATGGATCCTAATGCTCCCGCCGCCAACTTCAAATCCATTAGCAACGATATCATACTGATACGACCGAGCCTTGCCCGGATCAGTATCAAGTAATTTCAAGTCTTCATCTTTTGGAGCAGTAAACATGTGATGAGCAGGAGCATAATGCTCATTTTCAAGCCTTTCTTCAAACAAAGGACAGTCGACTATGAACGCTAATGCGATAAGGTCTTCGTCAATTAAATTTAATTTCTGTCCGAGCTTGATCCTAAGATTTCCCAAACTTTCACAAACAATTGCCTTAGTATCAGCTCCGAAAAAAATAATGTCTCCTTCTTTTGCTTCTACTTCTCTAACGATCTTTTTTGCCAATTCGCTTCCAAGAAACTTCACGATCGGTGATTTTAAGCCGCCTTTTTCTACAATTATATAAGCCAGTCCTTTGGCTCCAAACTTTTTGACATGCTCGGTTAGTCCATTGATTTGAGATCTGCTTAATTTTAAGGCGGATTTTGGAGCGCATAACGCCCTTACAACATTTCCACGCTCAACTGTATCCGCAAACACTTTAAATTTACACCCTTTTACAAGTGAAGTTAGGTCTTTTATTTCCATGCCAAACCTTAGATCAGGCTTGTCCACTCCGTATTTTAGCATTACCTCATCGTAATTTAAACGTGGCCATGGCTTGGCAAGAAATTTTTTGTCGGGAAACACGCTCTCAATTGCTCCCGTGAAAAGATCTTCGGTGAGCTTCAAAATGTCATCTTGCTCTACAAAGGACATTTCCATATCCAATTGAGTGAATTCGGGTTGTCTGTCACCGCGAGTATCTTCATCACGAAAACATTTCGCTATCTGATAATATTTGTCAACTCCCGAAAGCATAAGCAGCTGTTTATATTGCTGGGGAGATTGCGGAAGAGCATAAAATTTTCCAGCTTGTAAGCGAGAAGGAACAAGAAAATCACGAGCCCCTTCAGGAGTGCTTTTGGTCAGAACCGGTGTTTCAATTTCAATGAACTCTTTTTCGTTCAGATAGGAACGTAAAAAAGAAATGAATTCATGCCGCTTTATCAAAGTTTCAATTGAACTTTTCTTGCGCAAATCTATGTATCTATATTCCATTCTGAGTTCTTCTTTGATTTCATCGATCTTTTCCTCCTCCAATTCAAATGGAGGCGTTTTTGCCCTGTTCAGCACTTTCAGTTCGTCCACATCAATTTCAATTTCGCCTGAGTTGAGTTTTTTGTTGATCATGTCATTCGGTCTTTTGATAACCGATCCCTTGGCTTCTATAACCCATTCATTCCTTAGCTCGTCAGCCTGTTTCCAGACTTTTTTATTGGATTCCGGATCAAAACGCAACTGTGTGATCCCATATCTATCACGCAGATCAATAAATATTATTCCTCCATGATCACGCCGCGAGTGAACCCACCCCGCGAGTGTTACAGATATTCCAATATTATGAATATCAAGATCGTTGCAAGTGTGCGTTCTTAACATGCGTTTACTATCAACAATTAATTGATTAATTACCTTGAATTACGAAATGGGTTTGTAGCGAGGATTTTGCAGGTGTTTCTTTTGTGGGACTGTTCCCCAATACTTTTTCTGCTGAAATTCTGAAACTTTGCTGCGAAACGGTACTTGGAAACAGTTCCTTTGATGCCGGCTTGTGATCTTTCGTTTAAACTATCATAATTGCGCTTCTTGATTTTCATTGGCTTTATTCGACAATATCCTTCCAACTTCTTTGATTATTTCCCTCGGAGTATAATCAGATTTTGTTATGAATCCGTCAGCGCCAAGCTCAGCCGCTTTTTGTTTATCTTCTGATTGAGATAGATTAGAAAAAATGATGACTTTGATACCTTTAGTATGGGGGTTTCGTTTGATCTTCTTGAGAACCTCAAATCCATTCTCTTCCGGTAAAATGAGATCCAGCAGCACCAATTCCGGCTTTTTTACTCTAACCTTCTGAATAGCTTCTGTTCCTGTTGATGCTGTTAAAATATCATATTTATCATCCAAAAATTTTTTCTGATAGATCTCAAGCAGCATTGGGTCGTCTTCTACAATTAAAACTTTTTTCATAGATTCAATTTAATTAATCTAATTTATTGAACACAAAAGACAACAGGACATATACCAATTAAAATGCCCATAAAAAGGTTAAAATAACACCCTAAGTATACCTAAACATCTTTTTAAATGCAACTTGCTTAAAACCGGTCAGGAAATTCTTTTCCCCGCCTATCACCTGCCCTGCCTCTATTAGCAATAGACAGAATACGAGGTTTTCGAATAAGCTCTTACCTCCATTCATCGCACTTTTCAATAAAGACAGCGCATTCGCTTAGGTAGTCTTTCAACTCTCTTTTTATTCTTTTAAGTTTTTCGAGGTTTTCATATAAATCCTCCAGATCTTTATCACTGGCACCGGCTTTTTTTGCTTTTTTAATTATTTTTTCTTGTTCGCTAATGGCTTCTTTCACTTCCTTTTTCTTTTTTTCAATATGTTCGCAGTTATTCTTTGATTTCAGATCACAAACTGTTACAGTTCTTAGATCCTCCTGTTTAAGCATGCTTCCAAAATGCTGGACTGATAAAAAGCTCTTCTTCCCTTCATTTTCGATCTCAACAACAGCCACGCCAATTTCCTCAAAATCAGATGACAAAATATTTTTTCGATGACCTTCACTGCCCATCCACGCATCATGAACGCTTTGGGCTGAAAAATAACCTTCCGCTAAATTTTCGCCGACAGTTTTATAGGTATAATCCGCTTGCTCGACAAAAAACCAAGGCTGAAGACCGTCAGGGGATACGTGCTCAAAATAATTATTACTTTTCATATCATTGGCTTTCAATAACGCTGATTCCATCAACTTTTCGTTTCTTTGCAATAGAGGTAAGCCCTTTTCTTTGCGCGCTTCATTTGCTAAACTTATGATATCATTAAGTGCTCCGGAAAACTCAGCATTAGCTGTTTCATTGAAATCTGCTGTTTGTTCTATGTTTCTTATTATCCCCGCACTGGAATTAATGCTATCGATCTGATCAACTGCACGAGGAATTTGAATATGCAGATCATAAAATTGAACTCCTGCACAAACAAGAATGATCAACGAGCTTAACAATATTAACCGTATAATATTTTTCATCTTCCTATTTTCATGTGGTCAGTTGTTATGTAATTCGTTGACAAAATTATAAACAGCACTCAAAATTTTAGTAAATCAGCTTGTACACAGCCTATCACTTTAGCATTATTCAATCAATAAAATTACCAATGAAATTTAGAATTAACAATTCGCTCTCTCATTCGATTCCGATAATAATAAGGAGATGCGGCTATTCAAGAATTTTCGATCACCAATCACAACAAGAAAGTTTTGTGAGATTACTAACCAGAAATCGCTATCCCAGATTCCACTTGTATGTTTCAGAGGAAGACACTGAAATTATTTTTGATTTGCATCTTGATCAAACCAGATCAAGAATTGCAGGCCAGACCGCGCATCGAGCTGACTATGAAAGCGAAGAAGTCCGCGATGAGCTGGCAAGAATATATTTATGTGTCCAGCGTTATATTCAATAATGGGATTGTTTCCAACATTAAGAACAAAACAGACCCGAGATATAAGATCCGGGCCTGTTCTTTTGCAATTATAGAGACTACCAATATTTTAACTGCCCGCAAAGACCGCGCAGCCTCCCGAAAACGGAAATTCATACACGTGATAACCATAACTGGCTTCATTTATGCTTTAACTGTATTTTCATTTATTGTGTGATCAATTACCAGCTGCCTCCTCCTCCGCCTCCGCCTCCTCCGCCTGAGCTTCCTCCTCCTGAAAAGCCCGAAGAGGAAGAAGATCTTGGAGGCGTTGAGACCATTCCGGCCACGGTTCCAAAGTTGTTACTTATCGAACTTGCAAACAAAGACGGACTAAAAGATTTTGATTGTGAAGCGTACCATTCCGGATCATGCGTATAGATCCCTTCAAACGCTTTCGCCCACTTATCTGCCATCCCAAGCACCATCGCATATGGAAGAACTTTTTCAAAAATATGTTCGTCTTCCTGGAACTTTACTCTGTACCGTTCCGCGGTGTGGATATATTGTTTCAATCCTTTTACGTGTCTTTCCGCCTCTATGCCATCAAACGTCTTTTTAGACATAAAGATACCGAACCAGATGTTTATTACTCCGCTTAATGGCAACCCAAATAAAAGATCAATTCTCTGCGCAGACAGGCCGAGTATAAAGCCTGCAATGATCACGACCACTCCAACGGTAATATAGATCGATCTTTTGTGTACAGTATCTTCTTCAAAATAATCAAGCGCGTCCATTTTTTCCTTGATCTTCTTTTTCGCGGATTCAACTTGAGTATAAAAATTTTTGAGTTTTGATAAAACCACTGTTTTCCCCACAGTTCTGCCAAATAGGCCGTCAAGAAGTTTCTTTTCATGGGCTGTAAGTAATTCATCGTCTTTCCACTCTTTAAGATTTTGTAATTGGTAATCCGCAACACTTTTTGTGCTTTTCTTTCCCGGCTTGCTTTTTGAATTTAACTTAAAAACAAAAAGCATTAAGATCACAAATTCCGCGATAATAACCAAAAACAACACATAGCTGAACGATGCTTGCCAACTGTCAATCAAAAAGAAACATAGTATAATATCAAAGACAATAATCGGAATAATGATTCCGATTATTTTTGCGATCTTTTGAATGTTTTGAAAAATTTCTTTTTTCTCGACTTCGGAAATTTTTAAATACCCCTTCACGGCGAGGTTCACAATGTCAGCGGACACAAAGTTGACCGCGTATTTTTCTTTCATTAAATATCCAATTTCCCCGGGAGTAAGATTATCAGGCGGTTCATATTGGGCGATTACTGTTCTTCCGAGATCCAGTTCTTTGCCTCGAGCGATCCACAATAACAGCATTCCGGCAAAAACAAATATCGGCAAGCCAAATCCCCAGTTGTCAATTAAAAAATAATACAACTTTTCTTTGAATGACAGTTCTTTAACAAAAGTTGTGGGAAATTCCATGGCAATGGTTAATCCCTCATAAGGATCCAGAACATCTTTTGAAGCAAATTTGATCTGATTGGAAGAAACAACGCTTATCGTACACTCACGCTCCCCGCCTCCATAATAACCGGTAAAACAAGCCAGTCCGTCATCTGCCAGTATTAAGTCTCTGTGTAAGTGCACTGCCACAGTCGCGTCATTTATTGTCGTGGACCATTGAGTGCCGATCGGGTTCCAATATAATTCGGAGTGATCATCAAAAAACCTTAGCCCGTTCACAACATTATATCGAATATCATAAGTTTGCCTTCCTGTCACAAGCCTGTCCGGATCTCCTATTTTTAAGACGATGCTCCCACTCTCTTTATATTTTTTAAATATTCGGCTATTTCCATTTTCATCTGAAACAGCAAAATCATCAAGACGCAGCTTAAAATTGGTCTTTCCAAAACTTTCATATTTAACCGGAATTTTTCGAAAAATTCCATGGCGCTGTTCTGCAAAATCAACTGTAATGCGTTCTTGAACCGCAAATGTTCCGTCTTCATTGACGTTAATGTCAACGTGGTAACCATCAATAATAAACCCGCCAAGATCACTTATCGCCTGAACTTGGCTCACGCAAAAAACACAAAAAAGCAAGATTGATGTTATTATCGCTTTTTTCATTGCGCTATTGGATTTAGGCTAAGTGCCAGTTATATTTGGAAACAGTCCCATATTTATTGAAGTTGAGCTTCATTTTCAATTTTATCACTTGACAGATCCTCTTCGTTGTATTCACCAGGCAGGGTCTGATTAATAAGCGAGTCTAGTGTTTTCACTTCTTGTCCCAGTTCATCATTTCCGGGATCGGAGAATTCAATTTGATCTTCCGGAATAATTTCTTCTTTATTTGCTGACTCTTGTTTTTGTTGTTTCTCCTGTTGAGTCTTTTGTTGAATGGCTTGCTGCGGCGGCGATTTCCTATCTGTCTTCTTTAAAGTCACAGCAATCGACAAAACAACGATCAACAAAATTATTATTGTGATAGCCGTTACAGCAAGATAAATATTCTTTTTATCCATATATTTTGTTTTTATATTAGTTAAATGACATTAAGTATTGTTAGTTGCTATCTTCTTGGCTACTGTCTTCTTCCACTTCTTCACTGCTTTTATCCTCGTATTTTTCAGTAATTTGCTTTCTTATGTCTAATAGATCCGGCCGTATAACGGTTTGATAGTATTCTCTTACATCAAGCAATTTTGATCGTACTTCGGGAATCATTCTTCGAGCTTCGCCAAGTTGTTTTACAAATTCACCTTCTGATTTTCCACAGGCATAATCCTGGGTGTTTTCCAGCTCACCAATAAACAGCGCGTGAGTATCATGCAGTGCCTGTATTTTTTTCTTCAAAACTACAAGATCCGCCTTTAGTTCTGCCACATCAAAGCCCTCTCTTTCAAATTTCGTTATGAACCGCTCAATGCGCGACACAAGATTATCAAATATCCTACGGTGCTGTGCTTGATTATTTTCGTAGCGCTTAATTCTAGTGTTTATTCGTGTTTCAATATTTTTACAACGTCTTTCTCTTCTTTGTTCACGAATCTCTTCTCGCTCTTCTTTGAGCTTGGTTCTTTCATCTTTTATCTCTTCCATTATCTGCTGTCTCTCTGCGCGAATTTGCTCTCTTTCCGCCTTAAGAGTGCTCCAGCTTGTTTCGCTTTCTGTTTCTTCCGTTGTTGCCTGAACACCTCCAAAAACAAGACACCCGCAGGCAATCAGTATCGCTACAAATAATATTTTTTTCATCGTTTCGCTTTTATTTTTTATTATAAACCATATTAATCTGCAGTATACCACATTATTCTTTTGGCAACAATTTTTTGAAATATAGCCACAAAAATAAAATTGGATCTGTTGTTTACGATAATAAAATAAGATGGGATGGACAAATCTTTGAATTTATGCGATAATAGAGTGCAAAAATAAAAAACATGCGTTCTTCAAAAAAGAAATTTGCCGATGAAAATTTGTGAGAAAAAGGAGGCAAAAGATGAAGCAAGCAATAGCGCCTGAGATCAAGAATGGAAACGGAACGTTGGAATTACTGGAGAAAACAGGAGAAGGCTATGAAAATGCGAAACATATGGTTAAAAAGGCACTACGAGCACTCTCGGTATCTTTAGAAAATATCACAAAAGATCCATTTGATACTGAGAAGATAGAAAAAGTTGAGGAACAGCAAGATACCTTGAGCACTGCTTATAGAGTGAGGAAAAAAAGTCATGTTGCCTTTCAAAACGCGAGAAGTAGAGCCGCTTGATTAGCATTGTATATGATGTGCGCATAATAACAGAGGCGATTGAGATCAATCAATCGTCTCTGAAATTTTTTTAAATGGTCGACTTAGAAGTAATCTCTAATAAATTTCCCGATTTGACATATTTTTTTGTTTACCATAGTATTACATCTTAGTTAGTAAAAATAGAGGAGGACGTTGAAAATGGTTCTTTCAGTAAAGTGCTCTATATGCCATTGTGAAATGAAGCTTGTCGGTGAAGCTATATTTGACGGACACGGAAGATTTATTTGCCCGCAATGCCATCAAGAAAAAAGCCTGAAGGCAAAAATATTAAGAATGGTTTTTCCGAAAAGGAGGAGAGAAATAAAATGGGCGGAGTAGAAACAGCGCATAGAACACGTGGCCACTGTATTGATTGCGGAAAAGACAATGATGTCGCCCTTGGTAAAACTGAGGGCGTCTTTTATGAGATTCAGAAGTAAAAATCTAGCCAAGTACAAAAAAGAAACGCTGATGGAGAACATCAGCGTTTTTTTCGAGTTCGTTGTAATTAAGAATCAAGATAAGATGTTCGCAAGCTCATTGGCCAAACCGTATTGTCACGGGCTGGCCACGTCGCTCGCGAGCGACGTGGCTGGGGAGGAGGGATTCGAACCCCCGGATCACAGGATCAAAACCTGCTGCCTTACCGCTTGGCTACTCCCCAATGTTATTTTACTGCCCCGCCTCCTCGGCGGGTCGCCGATGAGGCGACTGCCCGTCCGAAGCTTTAGCGCAGGCGGGGCTACTCCCCAATATTATTCAAATAATTTTCCAGCTTATTTATATAGCACAAAGAAATGCAAATAAGATTCTATATCAGAATCTCGCCAATGTCAATTAAGGCAATGTTATTCAAGCGCGGTTATTCCCGGCAATTCCTTGCCGGCCAAAAATTTCAGCATTGCCCCGCCACTCATCGAAACATAATCAAAATCATCAAAACTTCCAAACTGCTTTATCGCATCAAGAGTCTCGCCCCCTCCAACAACTTGCATTGCCTTCTTATTTTCAATTATCGCCTTCTGGATCTTCTTCGTCCCTTCAGCAGATTCTTCAACTTCATACTTTCCCATAGGCCCATTCCAAACAATTGTCTTGGCTTTTCTTATGTATTTAGTAAAATTTTCAATCGTTTTCGGACCAATATCAACTCTTAGTTTTGCTTTCGCGCTTGGAGAATAATCAACAGGCAGAATAATTTTTTCGCCCAGTGATATTTTTTCATCAATTGCTTCATTGGCAATTAAACCACCGACTAAAATATGATCGTATGTTTTTAGCATATTTTTAATAACTGGAAGTTTTGTCGCGATTTTCGCCCCTCCGATCACCATAACAGCAGGATGTTGCGGACTGTCTTTTACTTTTGAAAGATTCGTAAACTCTTTCTCAAAAAGCAGGCCCATGCACTTTTCACTTGTAAATTTCGGTATTCCAACAAACGAAGCATGCGCCCGATGGCTTACTGAAAAAGCATCATTCACATATACATCGAAAAGCGTACCGATAGACTTCGCAAATGTTTCCTCATTAGCCTCCTCTTGATACCAAAAACGGACATTTTCAAAAAGAAAAAGTGCGCCGGAAGTATGCTTAGATGACGATACAAGGCGTTTCAGTTCTTGCAGATCGTCAATCATCGCAACCTTTATTCCTGATACTTCTCCCAATTTTTTTGCAATGAGCTTATTGGAAAGCTCTTCGGTACGTCTTCCATCAGGACGTCCGAAATGATTAATTAGAACAACTATTTCAGGATCTTGTTTTAGGACATAGTCAAGCGTCGGCAGTGATGCCTGCAGTCGCGTGTCATCAATAATGATCCCATTTTTAATAGGTAAGTCAAAACCAACGCGAATAATTACTTTTTTTCCTCTTAGGTCTGTATCTTTTAGTGATCTCATAAGCGTATTCATAAGGATTTAGAAAAATATGGCAAGACAAGATATTGTATTTTGAGTGTTAGTTGCCTTTATCAATATCACT
Organism: bacterium; assembly: GCA_030626045.1. Lineage (GTDB taxonomy): Bacteria > Patescibacteriota > Minisyncoccia > Moranbacterales > DUUL01 > DAOUPS01. The sequence continues at coordinate 27,152 of DAOUPS010000001.1, forward strand.
TTGTTGGAATTCTTTATATTTATCTTCCACAAAATTTTTAATTTTATTTTGAAAATTTTCTCTTTTAAATTCCAGTGACGTCTTTCGAATATATTCCGGGTCAAACGTAAGCGTCCGGAAATGTTTCACGGCATTGACCACATTATCAACGGTCTGCTTTTCAAAAAACACTCCTGTCTTCCCTTCTTCAACATGCTCTACAATATCACCGGCACGATAGGCGATCACCGGTCGGCCGGAAGCTAACGCTTCAATCGCCACAATGCCAAAATCTTCTTCTTGAGGAAATAAAAACGCCTGCGCCTTTGAGTAAATATCTTTTAATCTCTCATCGGAAACATGCCCTAGAAATTCAATATTGGGACCCGCAATTTTCTGCAAACTGCCACGTTCCATTCCTCTACCGACGATCTTTAAAGGCAATTTTAATTCATTGAACGCCTTGATCACTAAATCCATTCGCTTATACTTCATCATTCTTCCTACCATAAGAAAATATTCTTCAACTGATTCTCTTTTCGAAATATGAAAATTGTCAATATTCACAGATGGATGAATAACATCAGCATTTCGCTGATAGTATTTTTTGATCCTTCCTGCGACAAAATTTGAGTTCGCCACAAAATGATCAACACCATTCGTTCCATAATAATCCCACATTCGAATATAGTTCATTAACAAAGGAACAAATTTTTTTATAATTTTTGGAAAATTGAACTCTTGAGTGTAATATTGGCAGTCATCCCACCCATAACGCATCGGGGTATGGCAATAGGAAATGTGTAAAGTATCACTATTTGTAATTATATTTTTCGCGAAACTTGAAGAATCTGATATAACGACATCATAATAACCCAAACTGAACTGTTCAGTTGCCAGCATCATAAGCGGAGGAAATAAACGATGGTGTTTTCTTGAAAACGGCACTCTTTGAAGAAATGATGTCCGTACAGTTTTTTTGTCAAACTTGCCATGTACTAGCCGCGGCTCGTGTACTAAGGTGTAGATCGGAGCGTAAGGCCAAATTTCACAGAGCGCTTCAAGCACTCTTTCTGCTCCTCCATATTGGATAAGATAATCATGAACTAGTGCGATCTTCATGTTTTATTTTCAATGGAAACAATCTCTTAATTCAATTCTTTTTGTTTTGCTCGTATTTCTCTTTCCCATATTTCAACAAGAAACGCGCTGGCGATAAAAATTGACGAGTATGTTCCAAAAAATATACCGATAAGTAAAGCTAAAGAAAAATATTTTATTGTCACGCCTCCGAAAAATATAGTAGCCAGAAGAACGATAAAAACCGTCAAAGAAGTATTGATCGATCTGGCCAATGTTTCATTAATGGAATTATTTACGGTTTCTTCAAAATCATGCTTCGCTCCGGCTCTATTTAAATTTTCTCTTATTCGATCAAAAACAACGATCGTATCATTAACGCTGTAACCTAAAATTGTTAAAAGCGCGGCAACAAACGGTATATTCACTTCTATGCCATAAAATTTTCCCAAAAAAGAAAAGATTCCAATGGTAATGATGGTGTCATGGGTAAGCGCGATAACAGCGGCAATGCCATATTTCCAGCTTTCCACAGGATAAGATACTTTCCTAAATGCCCATGTAATGTATACCGCTATTCCGATCACCGCCAAGACTATGGCTGTTATTGCCTTTTTTTTGAGTTCATCGGATATTACCGAGCTGACAAATTCCACTCTTTCAATACTCACTCCTTCAAATGAATCCCTGATCTTTGCCTGAACTTCCTCGTTTTTTGTATCGTCATCTGAAACAAATCTTACAAACATAGTTCCTTCCTCAGATGGCTGAACGGTCAGGCTTCCAAGTCCGAAGTTACTTAAAGAATCGCTAACCTCTTCATTGGTCGGTACATCTTGAGAAAATTTTAACTCTAATAAAACGCCGCCGGTAAAATCAATCCCTTTTTTCAGGCCCCAAATTGACAAAAAAAGCACACTTGTAATAACAAGCGCTGCGGAAAGATAAAGAAAGCCTTTTCGTTTCTGAATGATCTTCATATATATTGCAACTGCTTAGTATTCTTTAGTGTATCCCAAGCCAAAACAAAAATCAAATGATCACATGGCAATGATCACCACGAATTCTCCTCTAATTGATCTCTCGTTTGCTTCAAAATATTCAATTATTTCATCGGGGTCTCCGCGCACTATTTCCTCAAACATCTTTGTCAATTCGCGGCCGACAATTATTTTTCTTTCTATTCCTTCCTTTCGCATAAGCTCTTTGCAAAGCTTGACATTTTTAAAAAAACGATGCGGCGAGTCATAATAGAATACAGGGTAACAAATATTGATCGCTTCCCTGAAAAAAGTTTCTCGTCCTTTTTTATTCGGCGGAAATCCTAAAAATGTGAATTTGGATAGATTAATTCCGGCCACTGATGCCAATGCTGTAATCGCAGACGCTCCCGGAATTGGAATAATTTTGATCTCATCTCCAAATTCTTCCAAGATCTCCGCTACCAGCTTGTTTCCCGGATCGGAAATTCCCGGTGTTCCGGCATCTGTTACAAGTGCCAGTGTTTTACCGTTTTTCAAATATTCAATAATTTTTCTAATTTTGTGCGGCTGGCTTTGCTGGTGATAGGATGACAGCGGTTTTTGGATATTATAGCGATCTAACAATTTTTTTGTTACCCTCGTATCCTCGCATAATATCAGATCAACTTTTTTTAAAGTCTCAATGGCACGAAATGTGATATCGCTTAAATTGCCGATTGGAGTTGCGACGATATAAAATCTTTTTTTGCTTTCTTCTTCTGTCATCCGCATCAACTTTTTTCACAATTTGTTAAAAATTACATTCCATATATCTCATATCGCACTTAAACACTTTCCCGTATTGGTCTATGATCGCGATTGAATTATTAGAAACATGTCCATATTTAAAACCGTATTCAAGTTCAGGCCAAAAAGTTTCCTGTCCAATTGAGCACATTTTGCCCCCGCCAAGCGGAGTTTTGGGAGCAATAATTGATCCGTCGTTCTTAAGGCATGCCTCACCAGTGGCTTTTGTTTGATGCATGATCAATTTTGCGTAAGCAGACTCAGCGTGCATACGAGAGTCATTTAAGCCTATTAGAACACTGCTGCTTATTAAGGCAATAAAGACACATACTACAACGATAATTACTGCAATAATGCTCTTTACACTTGAAGATTTTTTGGGATCAGCGTATATAACTGCGGTCTTGCCAATTTTGTCGTGTATTCCCTGTTTTTTTGCGTCAAAACCAATCATGAAGTAACCAATGCAGAAAATGATCGTTGATACAATTCTCCCAACAGTTTCACGAAGAACCACTTGTCCAAGATCAAGCTGTTCTCCGTCGGTCGGAACAACACGAAGCCCAAAAGCGCGTTTGCCAAACGTTGCCTCATAATTATATGTCATATATATAAAATACCCCCATGAAAGCAGTATCCCAAACAGCTGGCTTAACGGCACAATTACATTTCTATCAATTCCGGAAACAGCAAAAAGAAATCCTATCACAAAACCAAAGATCAAGCCAAGTATCATGATAACAATATTGTCGATAAAAAAAGCACAAAAACGAACCCAAAAGCCGGCGTATTTAACCACTGGCACAGATCGGGAAACTTGAGAAAAGCTTTCAGCGGTTTCGGTTTGCGTCTCTTGTTCGTTTTGTCCTGCCTTATTCTGTTCTGATCCAGTTTCTCTCTCTTGTTGCAGATCAGAGATATTCATACATTATACTTTTAATTATTTTTGTCATTAATGTCCCCTTTTTCATCAACTTGATCAAGCCGAATAGATAAAAGTTCTGAGACTCCGTCATCTCCCATGGTCACTCCATATAAGACCGCCGCTTCTCTCATTGTTTGTCTATTATGAGTAATAAGCACAAATTGTGTTCGGTTCGATAATTCAGTTAATATCTTACCAAAACGTTTGGAGTTTGCTTCATCAAGCGCAGCTTCCACTTCATCGAGAAGCGCGAAAGGCGGCGGATTGTGTGAAATAATAGCAAAAAGCAATGCCAGCGAGGTGAGTGCGCGCTCACCTCCGGAAAGCATTCCCAGATTGGTGATCTTCTTTCCGGGAGGCTCGGCAATAATATCAATGCCAATTTGCGTTTCGGGATTTTCGTTCTCTCCAAGTTCTTCGGCTATGTCATCATTGTTTTCTTCTTTAGTCTGGCGAGCTAGTGCCTTGATCTCGATCTTTTCAATTCTGGCTTTCCCGCCGTTAAAAATTATTTTGAAATACTTGCTGAATTCTTTGTTAATAAATGAATAGGCACCCTCAAATTTATCTTTGATCTGATCGTCCATTTCGTGGATCACTTTTTTAAGTTTTTTCATTGCTTCCTTCAGGTCATTGGATTCTTTTCTTAGAAAATCATGCCGTTTTTGTGTTTCATTATATTCCTCGATAATGGATTCATCGATCCCGCCAATTTGCTCAAGCTGAAACTTTAATCTGTTAATATCGTTTTCAAGTTTTGAGGCTTCTATTTTTTCACCCTTATATTCAAGCCTATCGGGAGAAATTTTCATTTCATTGTTAATGCGATTAACAAGGTCTTCTTCCTTGACCTCGATCCTTACAAACTCTATTTTTGCCTCATTAAAACTATCCTTTAATTTGTCAAGTTCGAATTGTTTGCGTCGAAGCTTGTCTTCAAGTTCAAGTGATGTTTTGCGCTCACTGCGATCCTTTTCAAAAAACTCATTGATCTTCATTTTGGTTCTCTTGAGCGATTTTTCAATTTCAATCTTTCTCTCTTTGGCTGTTTTAAGAGCTGCTTGAAATTGATGGATCTTCTTTAAGTTTATTGTTTCTTGCCTTTCTATCTCTTTGCCCGGCTTTTTTTTCTCTATTTTACCCCTTATGACCGCTTCATAAAGATCATACAGCTCTTGGGCAACCATACATGCGTATTTTTTCAATTCTGGTACTTCGCTCAGCGTCTTAATCCGCTCTATCCGTTTTATTAAATTATCTTGCTGCGACTTTATTCCGGAAATATGTTCTTTGACGGTATCCACTCCAACAGGAATGACATCAACAACTTGAATATTCTTTGTCCTTTCCTTTTCCAACTCGATCTTTCCTTCTTCGGCAATAATTTTGCGTTCTATTGAATACAGTTCATGGTTCAGTTTTCTTTGATCTCGTTCCAACACATCAATATTGTCTTGCAATGAAACCGTGTTTTTTGATTCTTCTTTCAGTTTCTCAATGATTTTATCAACTTCCATTTGGATTTGCATCATTTTACGGCCAAAATCGTCTTTTATTTCCTCCGCTTCCGTCTTCGCGCTCATAAGCTGTTTCCAAAAAAAACCAAAAAGCATATGTTGTTTTTCTTTTAGACGCAGACGATATGCCTCTCCCTTTTGAGCTTTTGAGCTTTGCCGCTTAAGAAGCCGCAAATGCGGTTCGATTTCCAGAAGCAGATTTTCCACCTGCTCGACATTCCGCATCGTGCTTTTAAGTTTTCTCTGGCTCCGCTCTTTCTTGAGTTGATATCCTTTCACTCCGGCTGCTTCTTCAATAATTGAACGCCTTTCAACCGGCGAGGCATTAAGAATATTATCAGCCATTCCTTGATTTATAATGCAATAACTCCGCTGTCCCACGCCCGCCTTTGCCAGAATATCAACAATATCAATAAGCCTTGTTCTTGATCCGTTTATAAGATACTCGCTTTCCCCATTACGAAATATTTTTCGAGTGATAACCACTTCATCAAAATCAAGGGAAATTTGCTTATCTTTATTGTCAAGAAATATCGATACTTGCGCGCTTCCCAGTTTTGATTTACTGCCACTGCCGGCAAAAATAATGTCTCTGGCTTTCTTTCCGCGTAAATTTTTCATTGATTGCTCTCCCATGGCCCATCGAAGAGCATCGGCAATATTGGATTTTCCGCTCCCGTTGGGACCAACTATGGCTGTTATCCCAATATTTTTGCCACTCTCAAAAACACCGCTTTCGAAAAAATCAAAAGTGGTTTTTTTTGCGAAAGATTTAAAACCTGAAATTTCTAACTTTTTGAGAAACATTGCGTTTATATTTTTGCGCGAGTAAAAAAAGTTTTATGAATTTATGAGTTTTTGCATAAAGCTTCCATATCATTATACAACTATATGAAATATTGTTCAAAAAAAATAGCAGTTCCCTCGTAATCTTAATGGTTTTTAGGCATATTTTCAATCACTTTTAATGCCAAAAGTGTAAGAGCCTGCCTGAAACGTAAAATAGTATGGATATTATTGTAAGGCACCGGCTGGCAAAATCCAATTAAAGCGCTTTTGCCTAGTCAATAGACAGATAAAATTCCTAATTGCGGTTTTTGGATAGAAAAACCATCGACAACAAGCTAATGCCGATGGCTTTTTTATTTTGGTAATTTCTAGCAACTGAATCTTGCTGGATATTTACCTTTTCAAACCTTCAACCTCTTCCTGCAATTTCTCTATCTGCCTCTGCTGTTCTTTTACCGCTTCTATTAGCACTCCAATGAATCCATTATAATTAACCAACTTGTATCCGTATTTGTTTTCAGAAACCAGGGAAGAAAAGTCTTTTTCCACTTCCTGAGCTATTACTCCTATACAGGGTTCTCCGTTACTCCTCATCTTAAAGTCTACCCCTCTTATGTTATTTATTCTGTCAATAGCATTTGAAACAGTTTTAATATCTTTTTTATATCTTTGATCGGAGGCATTGTGAAAATTAGACGCCCATATGGGAGCATAAGTATTTTTAGCTCTACCAACTACCAATTTTGCACTATTTTGATTGCCTAATCTCACTCCTATGCTTCCGTCAATCCATACCGAATCTACATTATCTACAAAGTACATCCACGGACCAGATGTATCATCTAATGTGTTATATTCACCGTGGGTTAAAACGGTTCCTATCTTAAGTCTCTTATTCAAATTATTGCTGTTTCCCGCAACAATATCTCCCTTAACATCCAATTTAACACTTAACGCATCACTGGGATTCGCTGTCCCGATTCCTACATTGCCACCCCTACCAATAGAAAGCAACGGAGTACCAGAACTTGAATGATTTATTGTAAAATTACCCGTTGATTTCTGATGAGTAAGTCCATAGGTGCCATTCTGATGGTCTCTGATTCTACTGAAACTATCTAAGTTGATTATTGAGTAAGCGTCAAAAACAGTTCCGACCCCATCACCGGTAACATCAATGAGTCCGGTTCCATTTATTGCGTCACAGTCATGCACCACCATACCTCCGTCCACATCCAATCTGAATCTGTTGTCAGGAGCTGTCGTCCCAATTCCTACATTTCCTTTAGCCACAATCAAGCCATTCACGCTAATATCAGAGGTATTGAGCATCAGTCCCGCCTTTTTGAATTGAAAACGATCACTTACATTTATCGGCGCTTCCAGATTGCCTCCCGGAGGAGGAAATGCCGGCTCTTGCCAAGCCACAGCAAATTGGATAGACAAGCCGACTGCCAAGCCGACTACTACCACTCCCAGCCAGTAAGTTATTTGGGAATAGATTTCTTTGGTTTTGGTTATTGGTTTCATAATTTTTTTAATCCATTAGTTTAATTTATTGGCA
>DAOUPS010000024.1 GCA_030626045.1 bacterium
CGGTAATATCATTGTCGCTAGATCCTAAAGCACAAAACACTAGTTTATCAAAGCTTGGTGCCGGAGAGAGGACTTGAACCTCCATGGGTTTACACCCACATGGCTCTGAACCATGCGTGTCTACCAGTTTCACCACTCCGGCTTTAGAGGAACTGTTTCCAAATACTTTTCTTGCTGCAAACCATAATTTCAGTTAAATCCCCCAAAAATTTTTTCAGCTTAATTACGATCTATCTGCTCTGTCTACCGGACAGATAAATATTAAGCAAAACCAATCCTCAAAACTTATTTGAAGCCTGTTTAAAAAACTTATCTTGAAATTTTGAAGCTTTGCCATGAAACGGTGTTCGGAAACAGTCTCTGGCGCTGGTAAGCGTTGACGGGCAGACCTGGTAACTCCGCGTCGCAGGACATTAATAAGTATTCTACAAAGGTGTTATTACACAAATAGCACGCTAAACTACATAATAAATTGAAAGATTATTTTAACAGTTCTTTTAGTTTTTCAACCATCTCTACAGACGTTGGGTCTTGTTTGTATTCATAAGCTAAGTAATAAGAAACCCAATCGCCAAGAATCATGGTCCAAATAAGCTGTTGGATAAATGTTGTTCCTTTGATATCAACAATTGAAACATCAATTCCAAGATCTTGGTACAATTTTGCAGTTATTTCAACTCTCTTATTGTTTCTAGGATGGTCGTATGGATCTTTGAGCATCACAACGTAGAATTTTCCTTGTGGACGGACAAAACCATTGATCTCGTTATGATCAAGCTCCGGAAAATAATTCCAAAAAGCCGGTGTTTTCGAGTTCTCATTGATCTTTATTTTCCAGATCTTGGCAAGTACTTTCAGGCGGCACGATGCGTAAATGATAGCCGTTCTCCCTTTTATTTTTTTGGCAAGTTTTTCTCCTTTAACCTCTAGTGATCTGTTGTTAAAAGGAGCTAATTGTTCAATAGTATCAGACAAACCAATTTTTGTCAAGACCTCATTCATTGCTACAAAGGCATATGTAGCTGCGTAACGAGGCTGAAACGCTTCAAAATCAATTACATACTTAACGTGAGGAATATTATTTTTTTTAGCTATTATTTCAACATTTCCTCCTGCGGAAAACGCGACAATTGTTGCCTCAAGAGAAAGCGCTTCCTGAAAGCATGATAAAGTTTCTTCGGTATTTCCGGAATATGACGAGATAAAAATAAGAGAATCGGATGACGCGGCATTTGGCAGATTATAATTGCGTGAGATATAAATTGGAAGTGTAAATGGAGAATGTTTGTTATTAAGATAACTGATGAGGATGTCGGCTGGAAGCGCAGATCCTCCCATTCCACAAATGATCAAATTTGAGTATTCTTTTTTTTCGAGCTTAATATCCTTAACGAACGATTTTCCAAGTTCCAATTGGTTCGGATATTCCAGAATAACTTGACGAAGATCATATTTGTCAAAATCATTATTATTCATGCGTCTTGTTTAGCGTTTGTTATTTTTTAACGCGTATCGTTTTAATGTACCAATGCCGTATATTTGAGAAACGATACGCAGAATTTATGATCGCTGATGTGTCGATACCTTTAATTTTTGAATTAACGATGTAAATATAACTTGGACTATAAAGGAACACTGCCGGGGCATCTTCAAGTATCTTTTCTTCAAATTGCCGGAATTTGTCTTTTCGTTCGGTTAAATCGCTGGTCTTTCTTGATTCTTCAAGGAGTTTATCAACGTCTTCATTATTATAAACTGCGATATTTCGACCAGGATCTTTTCTTCTGCTTGAATGCCAGAAATGGTACGGATCCGGATCATTGCCAAAATATTCTTGGCCGAAAAGAATGGATTGATACTCGCGAGGTTTTATAAAATTTTGTTGAATATCGGACAATTCCAAATTTGAAACATTTACAATAACACCTACTTTTTCCCATTGTGTTTTAATGATCTCAGCTGTTTGGACAAGTTCAGGATATTGCGTAGTGATAAGTGAAATCTCAAGTTTTTGTCCATCTTTTTCACGAATTCCATCGTTATTTCTTTTCCAACCGCTCTCATCAAGCTTTTGTTCGGACTTCTCTGCATCAAAAGGAAAATGCTCTGCGCTTTTTGATGAATCAAATTCGCCGAACGAAGCGAGAATCGGGGAATAAACAGGCATGGCATATTTTGAAAAAACCTGCTCAATGATCTCGTCCCTGTTTATTGCCAGCTGTAAAGCTCTGCGGACATTGTTATCGGCGAATGGAACGGATCTGGTTTTGTTAAAAAATACAGCAAAGTACCGCGGTATTTTTATTGAGTGGATCAGTGTTCCTTTCTTTTGTTCAAATGTGTGAATATTCTCGTAAGAAATAACACTAAATCCGTTGATCTCTTTTTTATTATAAGCATCGATCAAAGCTTGCTCATCGGAATAAAAGTTGAAGTTGATCTTTTCAAGAAATGGTTGTTCCCCGTGATAATCTTTGTTGGCAAGCAACTGATAGGAAATTAAATTATCCTCTTCATCTTGTTCATAATGGGAAAAAACAAATGAACCGGAGCCGACAGGCTTGAGGTTAAACTCACACAGAAGAAAATTTTCTACCGGCACTTTCTCAAAGATATGTTTAGGAAGAATTCCAAAAGTGGCTTTATTCAAGAAAGGAGAATAAGGATCGGGGATTGAGAAAGATATTGTATGATCGTCGATTACGTTTATACTTATGTCTTGCCAGTCTCCACGGAGCGTACTTTTATACGTCTTATCCTGAATGAGTTTAACGGTAAACTCGATATCTTTGGTGCTTAGCTCGGTTTTATCATGCCATTGTACGCCTTGTTTGATATAAAACGTATATGTTTTGCCGTCATCGGAAAGTTCATATCTGTCGGCAATGTCATTTACAAGATTACCGTTATTATCATAAGTAAGCAACGATGAGAACAAGAGCTTGCACAATGCCGCATCTGCTTCATTTAATTTAGCCAGAATAGGATTAACATATAGTGGCTGTCCAACTATTCCCTCGGTGTACTCACCTCCAATATGCGGGCATTTTCTTGTGGAAGAAATATAATAATTAATAGTCCATACAACAAGTGAGCCAATAAACAGAATAATGGCTAAATACAGGATCACTTTTTCTTTTTTTGATAAAATTGAACTAAAACGTTTAAATTGAGAAGACGAAGGGAAAGAAAAACGTAGTTGTCGTGACATCAAAGTTTATTATGCGTTATTACAGGATTGTCTCCAGACTAGCCCTGTCGCTCGCGAGCAACGTGGCTAGCTTCGTCGGCAAAGATTAACAATTTTTGGCGGCACTTGTCTGCCGCCTGTCTGCCGATGAGGCAGGATGAGGCAGGGAGTTAGTTCGGCAACAGTCCCATTTTCTTTTCTAGATACGTGAAGACATAGCGAGTGTTGCAAGAGCGTTGATAACAAAGAGTGTTCCAAGGACAATAGAAGCAAAATACAAGAATTTTTCAATTCCGCGTTTTGTGTAAAACCCGCTCATATCGCCTCCAAATGCTGTCGAAAGACCAGATCCGCGGTTTTGAAGAAGGATTGAAATTGTGAGAAACACAGAGAGTATGACTTGAATATATGATAATGTTGTTTCCATTCAATTGTCTTTATTTGTGAGTATTGCAATAAAATAATTCACGATGCTGATAATTATAACGCCCCATAAAGCAGACAAGAACCCGCTAATTTCGAAAAAATCAAACGCCCAGGCAACAAACAACAACATCATCACATTGATGATTACAGTAAATAAACCCAATGTCAAGATAACAAGCGGCAGTGAAAGAATCTTGACAATTGGTCTGATAAATGCGTTCGCAAAACCTAAGAGAGCCCCCGCTTTTAATAGATTGACAAGAGTGGCTTCAATGTGGATACCTGGAATAAATTTTGCCGCAACATAAATCGCAAGCGCATTACTGATGATCAATGCCACTATTCGAAAAAGTAAGCTCATATTGCTTTTTTACAATATTTAAATGATATCAAAATCACTAAGTGTAGTCAATAAAATATTAGTTGGTATTCTCATCAAGACCTAGCCGGTATCAGAATTAAGAAAAAAGAAAAAGTAGAAGGAAAGGCACTATTTCTTCAATTGTAAAAGTTTCGCAGCTGATGTAAAATAAGAGAAGAAACAACAAAATTTATCTTATGGAGATACTTGAATTTTTGGAGAAAATGAATGATGCGCTCGAAAGATCCTTTGCTTTTCGAGCATTTAAAGCCGTGCTGGCATTCTATCTGGTCATTATGACGATAACAATTGTTATTGCAATTCATCGTCTCGTAAAGTCTGGTTATTTTGTTACGCTTCAAACGGGGCAAGGAATGCCATCAACCAAAGGAAAGATGCAAATGAGATGGGAAGAAACAAGGGAACGATTGGAAGGCCAGAATCCCAATGAATGGAAAGCCGCGATTCTTGAAATTGCACACATGCTTAATGAAGTGTTAGGGATAATTGGATATGAAGGAGTATTATTAGGCGATAAACTCGATAATATGCTGCCGTCTCAACTTGATAATCTTGAGGAGGTTAAGGAGGCGAATAAGGTAAAAAATAGAATTGTGAACAACGAAGAATTTGTAATTTCTCAAGAAGACGCTAAAAAGACAGTTGAAACCTTTGCTAAAGCGCTCAGATTCTTGGATGCGATAAGTTGATCATAATTGAACTGCTTATTATTTCTATATGTCAAATAAGAAAAATTTTCCGGACAATTTTCTTTGGGGGGTGGGTTATTCTTCTCATCAAGTAGAGGGGAATAATTCTAACAATGACTGGTGGGAATGGGAGCAAGAAGGAAAGACCAAGGAAAGATCCGGCTGGGCCTGTGACAGTTGGAATAGGTATCCGGTTGACCACAGACTGGCGCAAGAGCTGGGATGCAATGCTTTCCGTTTGTCATTGGAATGGTCGCGAATTGAGCCGAAAGAGGGGAAATTTTCCGAGGAAGCAATCGAACACTATAGAAAGGTCTTGCGGGATGTCAAAGACAAGAACATGAAATGTGTCGTGACGTTATGGCATTGGACTTTACCGCTCTGGTTTTCTCACCGGTACGGTTGGCACAAAAAAGAGTCTGTAAAATATTTTACCCGTTATTGCAAAAAAGTCATTGAAGAGCTAGGAGATGAAATTGATCTGCTGATTACGCTTAATGAACCTCGACTGCCTTTGAACAGAGGATATATCATTGGCGAATTTCCTCCAGGCAAGCGGAATCCGTATTGGTTTTTTAAAGCAAGAAAAAATATGGTCCAAGCACATATTAAATGCTACGAACTTTCAAAGAAAATTAACCGGAATATTTCTATTGGACTCACGCAATATTGCAATGACTTTAATTTTGTTGGGCGATGCAAACCGATTAAAGTATTAACTGAGAAAATTGAAGATTTTTACAATTGGTATTTTTTTACTCAAATCGGTGAAGCACAAGATTTTATAGGAATTAATTATTACTATGGATATGACTATAAAATTACCTGGAAGTATCCGTTTTTCGAAAGAGTTGTAAAAAACGATGAAATGCGAAATAACATGGATTGGGAATTTTCTCCGAAAGGAATTTATGAGCTTGTTATGGACGCATGGCGCAAATATAAGAAACCGATCTATATTTTTGAAAATGGCGCAGCGGATGCTGAAGACAGAATTCGCTCACAATATATTAACGGACACTTAAAATATCTTCACAAAGCAATTAAAAACGGCGCGGACGCGCGCGGGTATTTTCATTGGTCATTGATCGATAATTTTGAATGGCTGGAAGGATTTTGGCCGCGTTTTGGTTTGTGCGAAATGAATTATGAAACCATGGAGCGCAAGCCCCGCCAGTCGTATTATTTCTATCAGCGTATTATAAAACATAATTCGCTTGATACCGAATAACTAAAACAAAAACTTGATGTGTTGGCTATCTCTTGCTATTTTTGCGTATTTTCTACTTGCCTTTGAGTCAGTGGCAAACAAAGTTCTTATTACTGGAAAAATAAAAAGTTGGCAGCGATATCTTTTCTATGTGAGTTTCTTATCGCTGTTCAGTTTATTGCTTGCTCCATTTGGTTTAACTTGGCCCGGACTTGGCGCATTTTTAACCTCATTTTTTGCCGGAGTGGTTTTTTTCGGCTATCTTGGCTTTTTGTTTTCTGCATTAAGCCACAGCACAGCGTCACGAGTTTTTGTTTTAACAGGTGCGGTTTCGGCTATTGTGACACTGCTATTATCGAGTCTTTTCCTTGGTGATACGTTCAATGCCGCAAAAATATTTGGTATTTTCATGCTTGTTTTCGGCGGTTTCTTTATTTCCTTTAAGTTTTATAAAAAGCGTTTTTTTAGCAGTTATAAAAAAGTAATTCTTGCGGGGATATTGTACGCGGTGGCGCTGGTTGTCTTAAAGCATTCTTTTGACAGCCAAAATTTTGTCAGTGGCTATATTTATAGCAGACTTGGAATTGTTGCTATGGCAGGATTATCAATGACTATTCCGTCGTTCAGAAGAAAAGCATTTCCTCTTTTCAGAGCAGGAAAGCGATCAGATGATGTATCGCAGTTTGCTCTGGTAGCCGCCGTGAAATCACTAGCGGGAGTGGCCACCGCACTGCTAAATTATGCAATTGCGATCGGAAGCGTCGCGATCATAAGCGCGCTAGTATCTGTGCAATATTTATTTGTGTTTGTACTCTCAATAATCTTTGGATTTTTATTTCAAGATATGTTGCGGGAGAATATGAACAGAACTAATGTTCTAACTAAGGCGCTAGGCGTTGTTTTGATAGTTGCCGGTATTTTTTTAATAATGATCAAATAATCAAATGGCTGTGCTTGTTTTTCGCTGGTTTTTTAAACTTTTGCTGAGAGTGTTACTTTTTATTCTGCTTTTGATGATTTTTGCCTTTATTGCCTCTAACTGGCCGCTTTCGGACAGAAATGAAAACATGGAATTTGGAATTTCTTTTTCGAAGGTGTTTGCCAGAGATCTTGGATTGGACTGGAAGAAGGCTTACATTGAGATACTTGATGATCTAAAACCGAAAAAGATCAGGATTGGAGCCTATTGGACTGAAATTGAAAAAGAACAGGGATCATATGATTTTTCGGATCTTGATTGGCAAGTGAACGAGGCGGCGAAGAGAGACGTAAAAATAATCTTAGCTTTCGGCATAAAAGCGCCGCGTTGGCCGGAATGTTTTATTCCTGAGTTCTATATGGAAGATAAAAAAGCAAGAGAAAAGGCGCTTCTGGAGTACGAAGAAGCACTTATTGAACGGTACAAAGACAATAATGCAATAATAATATGGCAGGTTGAGAACGAACCGTTTTTACCGTTTGGGCACTGTATCCCTGGAGCTATTGATGCTCAACTTTTAGACAAAGAGCTTAAACAGACGAGGAAACTTGATGATACGAGACAGGTAATGGTAACTGATAGCGGGGAACTGAGTATTTGGGTGCCGGCGGCGAAACGTGCTGATGTTTTCGGCACAACGCTTTATAGGATCATTCACAAACCCCCGATCGGCTATGTGGAATATCCCATAGGACCAAGCTTTTTTCGAATAAAAGCCTGGATCATTAAAGTATTTGCGAAACAGGAAAATATAATTATCTCCGAGTTGCAGGCAGAGCCATGGGGACCGGATTGGATCGGAGGCATGACCGTTGAAGAGCAGTACGTATCAATGAATCCCCAGAAATTTAATAAGATCATCAAATACGCAAAAGAAACAAATTTTTCCGAGAGCTATTTATGGGGGGTTGAATGGTGGTACTGGCTGAAAGAAACAAAAGACAATGAAGATATGTGGGAGCAAGCCAGGAAAGTTGTTACACAGAGGGAATAAGAGGAGAAAAATAGATGATTTGTTGCTCAGAGGCAACAAAAGAAACAACAAGCACAAACAACAATTAACAAACAGTATCATTTTCTATCCAAAAACCGTAGAAGTGCTTGTTGTGATGAAATAGAAAAACAAACAAATATTCTGTTCTATGGAGTATTTGTTTTATCTTAATATAAGGCAAATATCTTTACTTTAGTATTGGTAGATAGTATTATTGAAATGGAAAGAAAGTTGTGAAATTGATAAAAACGGAGAAAGAAAACTTGATGAGGAGATCAACAGAGAGAAAATATAATACATTTTAATTTTTTTAGTACTAATCATATATGGAAGAAAAAATAAAATTTTCTTCGGATGATTTTCTTAAATATACTGCTGGGATAATAATGGTTGTTGTATCCATTATTATAACTATTAAAATGTTTTGCTTTCTTTTTGATGACAAAAAAACTATTGACGGAATGAACAGTGAAACGCTTCTTGGGCTTATAACTGTTCTGGTAGCATTTGGAGGGGTATCAAGCTACATTTTTCATAAAATCATCCTTATAAAAGTAAGGGAAGAAATAAAGGAAGATTACAAAAAAGAGAGAATGATGTCTCGCGGAGATATTAATCATATTATAGGTCTTATGGATATTCGTTTTTACAAGATGTTTTATAGGGAGGCAACGAAAAGTGAGGACGAAAAAATATATAAAGGAGAAGCTCTTAAACGAATATTAGAAGCCATTGATCATGGCAAAGAAAGACTTGCAATCTTAAATAAAACTTTTATTGAGAAACGAATAACAGACCAAAGAGAGAAAAGATTCTATTATATAGCAAAAAACAACATGGCTTATTATCTAGAGCGGAAGTGGAATTACTATCGAGATAAAATGACAGATGATGATTTTAGAGAGTATTTAAAAAAAGAAGAAAAAGAATTGGAATATAAGGCTGAAAAGGAAATAGCGACTGCTCTTTTCCAATCATTAAAAGAAGAGAAGGCCACGAGTTGTTTTACTGATATGGCAGAAACGTTCAAAGCGACAGAAATTAAATTAAAAAATACATTTTCAATATAAAAATCACCTCTTTGAGAGAGGTGATTTAAAAAGCATATATAATCGATACGCTCACATGGTTGCTTCATCAAAAAGTCTCATAGAAATTTGTTTTAATTTGTTTTTTATAATTTGCAAGAAAGTTCATTGTTATTTGAGTATATATAGTATAAGAAATTTTCTAAAAAAAGCAAGCGGTTGTTTCTCGTTATGTGCAGTAGTTTTCAAAATCTTCAATTTTCACAAAAAAGGCAACTCCATATTTTAAAAAAGAAGTCAAAAGCTACACTTTTAAAATATTTCATTAAAACAGATAAAACCGCTCCCTTTGCAATTCGGTTCATTAATTCTTCCGCAAAATAATTTTTGTCTTACAGAAACTTTTTTTGCTAGTTTTAAAATTCAATTCCGAATACTTGGGATTATTTTCCAACCTTGCTGGCGAATCTGTTCTGGTACAAAATACTACTCATTCAGCCGCCGTCAGACTAAAGGTTCGAGTTGCAAACTCGTACCAGCGCAGAATAGGTTGAGTTTTTGAAGGGATTAATTTTTAAGGAAATAAAATTATGCACTTGTTAAAAAAAATTACAATTAAAAATTTTCGTGGGTTTCGAAATCAAATGATATTTGATTTAAATAATAGTTCTTATTTTGTTGGGCCAAACAATTCTGGTAAAACCTCCGTTTTAAATGCAATACGTTTTTTCTTTGATGAAAGCTTTTATATTAATGAAGACTTTATAAACAAAACAGCTTTTTTAAGCAAAAGAGGGAAAACAAACCAAGCGGAAATAATTATTGAGTTTAATTTAGATAATCTTACTGTTAAAAAATTCAAAAATGATCTTATAAAAAAATATAACAAACACTCACTTTCTATTTCAAAAATAATAACTATTGCTACCGAAACAAAAATTGTCTCAAGGTTCTATAAGATTAATGGTTTAGATTGCAAAGAATTACCAGAAGAAATTGTTCGTCTTATTAGTAGTATTAAATTAACATATTTACATCCGCAAGAAGGTAAAGAATTATTACAAAATGCTCAGGAAAAATTAAGACAAAGATTATTAGCAAATTGGGGAAGAAATCCAAACATAACAGAAAGTCTTAAGAGTTTACAATCTGCATGGGAGGATCTGCGCAGAAAAACAACCAAGTATCTTTCGGGTGCACTTACGGAAAATTTGCAAAGCATGTGGCCAAACAGTTTGGCAATGATTAATCTACCCAAAAGCATAAAAGATATAATTGGAATATCTGATATAAGTTTTCAAGGCGACGAAGATGCGCCAGAAATTGATTTAACCTTGCAAGGAACAGGAGCACAATCAACTATTTTATATTTAACTCATTTTCTTTTGGATAGTGATAGATCTCTTCATCGCGGAGAATATCATCCATTATGGCTTATGGAAGAGCCTGAATCATTTTTGCATGCGGATTTATTGGTAAATTTAACGAAGCAATTGAATTCTGATAAATGGCTAAATAATATACAAATGGTGACTTCTACTCATTCTCCAATGTTGCTCGCAGGAACTAGTTTAGCAAAGGAAAGAATTAGTTGGACTGTTCTTGA
>DAOUPS010000077.1 GCA_030626045.1 bacterium
AATTGAAATTGCTCCGTGCTATTCTTGATCTCTTTTTGCATGACAGCATCCATATACTGAGCTAATGTTTCATAATCATCCGGATCTATATCAACAGCAGCCGACTTATTGCCGGTATCTAAAACCACCAGTGGAATCAAGTAATAAGCGGACAATCTTTTGTAGGATCCTTTCAGCGCCGGATCAGCAACAGTATTATATTGATCTATGGAATCCAAGAATAGGGTCTTGGTCATAGCGCGCAAAAGAGGTTGGAATTTAATTTCTTCAATTCTTTGGAAGCTTCTATCAATTAAGATGTGGTAAAGATGCAAGGCTGTGTCACTGGTAATGAAAACCGTGTTTTGCGGCTGGCGATAATATTTGCTGCTGCTGCCGTCAAAATGATCGTACAGATCAACAAAATCATCAGCGCCGCTTTCCTGGCCTTTGGTTATATCGTTATCAGCCAGAAAGAATCCATACTTTTCCAAAGCTTGTTTTTGTTCGTTGGAAAGATCAATGTTCTCCTTTTCTTTGAAACTATTTAAATTTTCTATTGCTTGTGTCTTAATTTCTATTTTCGGCAAACCGGGCTTGAGGCTGTCTTTTATTTCAACAAATTCTGCAAAAACCGGCTTGACCAAATTTAAGCCAAATACTTTTCCGACATTATTAGATATTTTGCCACCTTTGTCTCGGCCGTTCGTTGCATCTTGAGTGGCTACTGGCTTATCGCCATCTTTTGGTACACGTTTAGAAAACATAAAACAGGCTCCTGCAAAAATCAAAGCAATGCAGACCGCTAAAATGGAAAGCATGATCAAAGTTTTTTTGTTATTGCCTTCTTTTCCCTTATCCTCACTCTTGTCTTTGTCATTATCATTATCATTGTCATTGTCCTTATCCTTGTCTCTGTTGTCATCCTTATCCTTGTTCTCATCTTCAGTTTCGTTAGTGTCCGCTTTTGAGTCCTGACTTTTGGAAGCATCTTCTTCAGAATTAAACTTATTTTCCTCCGACATAATTTTGTTTTAAGATTTTATTTGTTTTTATAATGAAATTATTGCTAATGTTTTTCCAAACTTAATCATGTTCCCTTTTTTCTTTCGTCGTTAATTAGTCTAAAGATTCTTGTTCTTTTCTGATCCTCACCCGTTTTTTGTCTATTTCCGCTATATCGGGACTGTTCCCATATCCATTTTCTTTTTTGTTCGATTCAAAAGTACTTAAGTTATATGCTTTATTTCTTTTTCAAAATCTTCAAAATTTTTGTAAGTGCGCGCTTCAAATCCAAACTGGCGAGCTTTTTCCGCGTTTTCTTCTTTGTCATCCCATAACATAATCTGTTGCTTTTCTATTGAATTATCACTGACTATTTTTTGAAATATCTTTTCGTAAAATTCTTTCTGCGGTTTTTTATAGCCCATATCCGATGATAAAAAAATATCGTCAAAAATATTCTCCAGTCCCATATTCTTCCTTATATATTCATCTCTATATTTTTCCTGATTACTGGCAAGATAACAACTAACACCCTCTTTTCGCAGCCTTTTAATTTCTTTAACAATTTTATCGTTTAATTTGTGTTGAACCTTAAACCAGTAATCCAGTAATTCATCCACAGAGCTTTTCCATCCTCCTCTCTCAAGAAACGATACTATTTCTTCTTTAAGATCTGCTTTCCCAACAACGCATTCCTGAAAAGGCCCTTTAAAAAAGGGCAGCATTAAATCGTTTGAAATTCCATAATCTTTTTCTAATTGCACGCTAAATACTTCCGAGTCAATAACCATTCCATCCGCGTCAAAAACAACGCACTTTATTTTTTTCATAAAAATTAAAATGAATTTCTTTAACAATTATAAGCCAATATTTCGCTTCATTAGCTGATTTCAAAGCAATTTCAAAAAACTTTATATAATCCCTTTTCGAATGAGCCGATTTGGCCTTCACCACATTAGCGCCAATTGATGTAACACAGCGTATAAGTTGATTAATCATTGAAAATGAGACATGTTCTTCTTTTAGCTTGTCAGTAAACTTTATCGTGTTCACATAAAAACGAATTAATCTTTGAATGAATTCTTTTTTGAATTTTTCTTTATCATGTTCTTTGCCATTTTTCATCTTACATTTTCATTTTGATTTTTGAGATTTGCATTTTGATTTTTATTATCACTTAAACTTAAGATACCCCTTCATCTTAAAGTCTCCCCAGAATCTGGATTTTCTGGATGTTAAGTTAAGTATTCCGTCGCTGTTGCCCACGCTGGACCAGTCTCCGCAATTATTTTTAGCTTTGACATGGAAATAATAGGTTGTTCCGGCGCTAAGGCAAAGATGCTCAACATAATTAATAGTAATGTCATCTAAAGAAGGAGTAGTACTACAACTTTGTGAAGTTAAAGTAGCCTCGTACTGGATATATTGGTCTCCATCATTGACGCAAGCGTTGGAAGAAATATCTTCTCCGTTCGCCACAGCTTCACAAGAAGAAAAAGCCGTTTCACCGGAACAAGCGTCATCATCGCAAGAACGAACTTTTATGCCGATAGCTGTATTAGCCGGAAGAGTAGCGTTCCAGGAAATGGTGGAATAAAGCGGATAATGGGCTGTTGTGTTTTCATGAATGGCGGAAGTGTAAGTGGCAGAAGAAACACATTCATTATAACAAGCACACAACACTCTATGAGGTCCAGTGCAACCATCAGAACTGGACGTTCCATATAACCAACCACCAGTAGTAAGATCAGCTTTGCCAAGACGTGTCCAGGTATTAGTAGATATCCAATTATCATTCCAATAGCTACTGTCACACATATTTGTTTCTGGAGGATCTGCGCCACTACTATCACCTGGACTAAGATAATTTTCTGAAATACCCGTACCCGATGCTGCACTAACACTAATACTATCATCAAACATATCATCCCAATTGTTAGCTAATCCAGTAAATGTTTGTTGAGTACTATGATACCAATATATTGGATAACTTGAGTCATACCCATAATTAGAGGGCATATCCCTTACTTCATCGCTAGAACTAATAGTTAAAAATGAGTGTGTATTAGTGCACTGTAACCCCTCTGGTTTATTACTCTGACAAAATGAATCAGTTAAAGAGCGGCTGCTACTACCAAATTTACCTGCGTGAGAAGCAGAAGACATATAAATAATTGTTGACTCGATTATCATCTCCACACTCCCCGGCTGACTGGTCATAGTATGATCACTACTATGTCCCTCGGTTTCAAAATCTTCCTGACTAGTCTGCGTCCAAAGTGTAGCCTCTTCACAACTGGTTGTCACATTAGCCGTGGTTCCGGTGGAAACCCAGCTTCCGGTTAGGTAACCGCTTCCCGGATCAGTGGCTGAAGTGGAAATGGCGTATTGGTATTCCGCGATGCCGGTTTCACTGTCGGTAGAAGTCCAAGTGGCATGCAGAGAAGTGTTGTCGGAAGTGCTGGCTCCGTCATCGGTAATCACCGGAGTGGAAGGAGGAGTAGTGTCATTACTGGTTGTAAAAGCATCGTCTCCTAGATCACCGCTCAAAGCGTAACTGCTCCACGCCATTCCAGTGCCTCCCCACTTGCCGTAAACTCTTATTTTCCAGTAATGGGTTGTATTACAGTCTAAGGTATTCACCGGAATATCATGGTAAGTGTTGGAACTGGTAACTTCCCCTGTATCGTAGATTTGGTTGGAGTATCCGCTGTCGTCGTAAACAATAGCCTGGTATTTAGTAGTGGAAGTTGATCCGGTCACTGTCCAATTAAACCGAGCATTCGTGTAATCTATGTTAGTCACCGTAGCGGTGCAGACTTCGCCGGAACCGGCGCAGGCATACTTAAACTTCCCCGGCATCCAAACAGACAATAGGGTAATAACAGCGAAAACGGCTAAAAACTTTTTAAAGTCTTTTTTCATTTAGATTTATCGGAATTGAGCTTCAATACTTTAAATCATAGCATATTTTGGAGATGGAAACTATATTCTGCGGCAGGAAGAGTTTTTAACTTATTTGGATGTTTACTGAAAGATGTTATTATGAAAATTAGCATAATGGATTTTAATCATTGGAGTCTAACTCCGTAAGAATAGAGTTGGATTCCGATCTAGTGAAAATGCTTTTAAAAAAGTACAAGAATTTTCTTTTTGTTATAATCGCGTTGTTTTTTGGCTTTCTGCCTGGAAAAACCGGGGCTTTTATTCCGCCGGATTTGATGCAGGGGATATCCGCTGGTTTTTCAGCCATAAGCACTGCAGTGGCTTTTTTGGTTTCCGGCATTATAATATTTTTCGGCGTGATATCCTTAATATTCAAAAAACACCGGAAATTATTTTTTATTTTAATAATAGAAAATATTATTTTAATCGCGATTTGCACGGGAGTTTTCCATCTAAAATATTATAAGCCGCTTTCC
>DAOUPS010000044.1 GCA_030626045.1 bacterium
AGTATTAATTCGGGTTAGCAATACGAATTTAATTTAAAAACTCAAAGTCTACAGTGCGGCGGCTATAGTTCAGTGGTAGTCCCGCCTCGGCGGGATGTGGTACCAGCTATGAAAGTTCGATTCCCCTTGAACAATGACTTTCCGAACTTAGAAATGTGGCTCACAATAGAATTGATGAACTGTGAAGCATATTTAGAATAATCATTCAAAGGCTACATATAGAATAATAACTTTCTTTAGAGTTGATGAAAAAATCAGTTATCAAAAATCTAATCCTAAGTTATTTAAACGAAAACGAAGAAAAAAAAGTTAATGTGCAATTTTTTAATACT
Source organism: bacterium (assembly GCA_030626045.1). Lineage (GTDB taxonomy): Bacteria > Patescibacteriota > Minisyncoccia > Moranbacterales > DUUL01 > DAOUPS01. Next base: position 333 of record DAOUPS010000044.1, read on the forward strand.
ACCCACGTCCCGCAAGGGTTCATAGATTATGCGGAAAAGCAGAGCTGTAAAATTGATATTGAGGGCGATGAAAGAATTTTTAGAGAAACTTTCTGGGAACTTTTTTCTCAAAACCTTGTTACTGTTGGTTCCGAAAAGCAAGGATGTAAATTACCTTGGGTTTCTATTACAAACTATGGTTCAAAAACATTTGAAAAGGGCAATAAGCTTCCTTACGACCCCGATGGCTTTCTCGATAATTTTTATAGGGATTTACCTAGCGTAGATGCGATAATCAAAATATATTTCGAGGAAGCTGTAAGTTGTTTTTCTCATAGAGACTATCTAGCAGTCTCCGTAATGATTGGTGGTGCAATAGAAAGAAGTGTCATTGTAATGACAGAGGATTTTGAAAAAGTAATTAAAACAAAAAAAGAGGAATATAAAGAGAGCATCTTGAGCGAATATAAAATAAAGAAAAAATTTGAAAAATTCTTAGATTTCTTAAAATCTAATAACTACCATAAAAAATTAAATGTGACAGCGAGGGAGAAATTAGACAGCTTGTTACCTGCCATTGTAAATTTGATTAGAATTACAAGAAATCAAACTGGTCATCCTACTGGTAGGCTTGTTAATAGAGATGAGGCTGAGGCCAATATACTATTAGCAAAAGAGGGGATTAAATTTATATATCATCTAAGCGATTTACTGAAAAAAATTAAGAAGTAGGTTTGACTAGCCTCTTTATGTATGGAATAATTACGATTCAAGATTTCGAGTGTTTTTTTGAAAATTAGTGGTAGAGAAGTCTACAGTGTGGCGGCTATAGTTCAGTGGTAGTCCCGCCTCGGCGGGATGTGGTACCAGCTATGAGGGTTCGATTCCCCTCGAACAATGACTTTCCTGGTTTAAAGATATGGCTTGAGGTAAAATTGATGGACTGCCAAGCATTTAAAAAATGAATAACAGACAAAAGTCTACAGTGTGGCGGCTATAGTTCAGTGGTAGAACACTGGTTTGTGGTACCAGCTATGAGGGTTCGATTCCCTCTAGTCGCCCCTCTGTAGATTTTACCCGAGTAATGTACTTTTTTTATTTCTTTGCTATAATGACGATAAGGCGTAAGTTACTAAAAATAAAAACATGGAAATAAAGGTTAATCAGGATAAATGTATAGGATGCGGAAGATGTACGGAAATTTGTCCTTTGATCTTTAAACTAAATGACCATGGAAAGGTTGATATACTAAGCAGTGATGATATTGACTGCGCGAAAAAAGCGGCAGACGATTGTCCCCAAGAGGCAATATCTGTTGAAATCGAAATGAACACCGGCGCGGGCGCGGTGCAGGATAAGAGCCAATAGCATTCTGAGGCTTTTTAGCGGTAAACAGTATCACGTTTTGGCGTACGTGGTGCTTTTTTATGATCAAAGAGCCCGCCTAAAGCGGGATCTGAATAACAAGTAGAAATCTCATGATCAGGAGGCCATCCCCTGTTTTTTTAGAAGCCTATTTACGTTTTTCTCCGAATATTTCCAAAAGGCTTTGCCCTATCATTTCTCCAGGCGTAACAATATTTAAGAGCTCAAGAACTGTTGCCGGAATATCTGCGAGCATCCCCTCAATTTTTGATACCGGATCATGGTCCAGAGGCTCCTTTCTGTGATTATTCGGGGTCACAAACCAACAAGGAACAGGGTTGGCCGAATGTTCAGTGTTGATCTCTCCTGTACGGAGATCGATCATTTCTTCGATATTGCCATGATCTGCGGTTACAATAAGACAGCCTCGTTTTTTCAATACAGCCTTTATTAACCGATCAAGGCATTCATCAACGACTTCAACTGCCCGAATACCGGCTTCTAAAACGCCTGTGTGTCCAACCATATCGGGACTGGCATAGTTGACGACGATAAAATCGTATCGCTTATTTTCAATAGCGTCAACGAGCTTATCTGTAATTTCATAAGTGCTCATTTCCGGGACCTCCGCGTATGATGAAACATTTTTTGACGGCACCATTATGCGATCCTCTCCTTTAAAAGGTTTTTCGATGCCGCCATTAAAAAAGTATGTAACGTGAGCGTACTTTTCAGTTTCCGCAATGCGCAACTGCCTTAAATGGAAATCTGACAATGTCTGTCCAAGCCGTACTGAAATTTCCTGCGGAGGAAAAACAACATCAACAGGCAAGCCTTTTTTATATTCCACAAAACAGGCGTACCTAATTTTTTTTGGGCGCTTAACATTTTTAAAGTTATCGAATTCTTTTTGGGAGAACGCTTCAGTAATTTGCCGCGAACGGTCTTTTCTGAAATTAAAACACACAATCGCATCATTTTCTTCAATAAGGCCAAGCGGGTCGCCGTTATTGCCAACAATGTTTACGGGGTTTAGATATTCGTCGGTTATATTCTGTTCATACTGATGGTTTATGGCTTCGATCGGATCACGTTCATGGATGCCTTTTCCTTCAGTAAAGGCGGTGAATGATTTCTCGATCCGATCCCAATTATTGTTCCTGTCCATGGTGTAATACCGACCGGATAGAGTGGCTATTTTTCCGATACCAATCTCTTTTGTCTTATCGATCACCTTTTGGATATAATCTGTCGCGCTTTTAGGTGAAGTATCGCGGCCATCGGTAATTGCGTGAATATATACGTCCTCCAATTGTTGTTCTTGCGCAAAATCAAGAAGTGAAAGAAGGTGATCAATATGAGAATGAACATTACCATCACTGACTAAGCCCAGAAAGTGCATTTTAGATTTGTGCTTTTTAACCCATTCAGCGGCGTCAAGAAGAACGCTGTTCTTGAAAAATTCACCACTCTCAATTTGTCCGGTGATGATGGGAAGAAATTGGTAAATGATCTGGCCACAACCCATGGCTTGGTGGCCTACTTCAGAATTGCCAAACACGCCCCACGGCAATCCAACAGCCATTCCCGATGCCTGAAGCTGGGTTTTTGGATAATATCGGTCAAGTTTATTAATGGTTGGCAAGTTTGCTTGAGCAATAGCGTTTCCTTGTTTGTTCTCCCATTCTCCCCATCCATCTAATATAACAAGCACAATAGGTTTAAACTTTTTCATACACTCATTACCTGAATATTTTTATCCCTTATATAATAACAGAAAAGCCAGAGCTTTGTCTAATGGATGATCCTTGAACATGGGAAATAGAGACAGTGGGACCCTGACAGGTGAGATATCTCGCTATTGACGAAGACAGTGATCAATGTTACAACAATGAACAGTTCTATAAATAAAAGACTATTTTAAACTGGCAGAAAAACTTAACGAACAAACAAGCGAGAGGAGGATCATCATGATTACCAAACCGGAGAACATATTAGCTGTATTTGTTTTGGCAGTATCGATGTTGTTAATGGCTCTAGCTGTAGGTCATGGCGATGACTCAACAGCAACTATCGTTTCGAAAGAGAGTGTTTTCTGTCAATGTCGGCAAGGATTGGCTGTTGGGGTATTTTTTAATGACAGAGAAGAAGCTTCGTATCTTTTCTCTGTTAGGAGAATTGTTTGTGATGACACCGGATGTACAATTTTTGATTGGTTTCAAACCAACACACATCCTTCCTCGCCTTGTCTTTTAATGGAGATACAAAAAAAGTGGAACCAGGAAAAAGGCTCCGGATTATATTTTTACGAAGTCAGATATTTTTCAGAACCGGTGGGAGAGCATAAGATGTTGGTGCTGTATTTTCCCGGGAGAAAGTGAAGAACAGGTCGAATAGAGTTTTCACCTTAACAAAAAAAGGGGACTGTGATAATTCATAGTCTCTTTTAAAATTGAAAAATCCTGAGTATGCGGGATTCTTTAATTTGGCGGGCAGGCCAGCCCGTATCGCTCGGTACGTTCGGACGGGGAGACCCGCTCCAGCGCAAGGAGTCCGAAATTAGAATATTAGTGGATTCCTTTCTAATATTATTTGCCAAATTATTGCAATAAACAATAAAATAAAAGGTAAAATATATCTCATAATGTATCCAAAAAATAAATCCAAAATATTTAACTTCCTTTTTTCCCATATATTTTGTAATAATTTGACATTTATAAAACCTTCTTTAGTTTAGCGGGAGCTTCCCGTGAGTAAACACGTGCGAACCCATTTTTTGGGACTCTTTTCATTAGATATAGTGGCAGGATATACGGAGCTTTTGCGGAGCGAGAGTACAATGTGGCTCGTAGCGCAGCGTGACACGGAACGGAACGAAATGGGGCGAAGAAGTTTTGTCCCAATGCCTTAATCGAAATAACTTTCAGATTTAGGTAAAAGCATCTTTAAAAAATCTTGCCCTGCCTTTGTTTTGAAAAGGGGCACTCTTCTTTTTTTAAAATCATCAAGAAATTTAAGATAAGTTTCTTTATCAAAATTTGGTTTAGCTTTATCAACATCGATTTGGGCCAATGAATCGGCTTCAAAAACAAGCTGTGCATCATGCCCTTTAATTTTTTCTAAATTATCATGAATACTGATAAGCATACAAATTTGATTGATTTCACTTTCAGAAAAAACATCAATCTTATTAAGTATTTTTTTAGACATGTTTGCCCCAATTATCATATGATCCTTCTTAACTTTTTGATTATCATCAAAAGTATATCCCTTGGACAATAAACCAGCATAGCCAATATCATGCAAATATATCGCAGGAAGCAAAATTTTTGAATTACCGCCTTCATTATCAATTAATTTTTTCATATAGAAAACAGCAGCGTGAAGATGTGGTACATTCCAGCCAGGGCGAGACTTTTTCATATACTCTAATGCTTTTACCTTTATTTTGTTTTCAACTTCGTGATCAAGTTCCATATTGATTAACAATATATTGTAATATAAAAACGTTGTGGCGTTGGGACGGAATTGCGTACAATAAGCGTGGATATACGAAGTTTTTCTAGAACGAAGTAGAAGAAAAATTCGGGAAAATTGTACCTGTCCCGTCGAATGACTGGGAAGCCGAGAGATTTTCCTCTAAATCCTTACTATACGAGAGTGAACAGAATGTAGTAGAGTGAAAGCCTGCCTGCAGGCAGGCAGGGCAGGCAGGCGCAACGTCCCCGAAACGTTGCCCGTAGTCCGCTTATTTCTTTGTTAAATTATTTTCAGGATTTTTATGATTATACTTTGCAAGAATTTCTTTCTTGACCAAATTAAAAGCGTCTTCAATATCTACTCCAAGTTGATTTGCAAGACGACAAGTTCCAAAAAACAAATCACCTATACCATCAATAAAAATTTCTTTGTTTTCCTTAACAAATTTTTTACGTTCTTCTTCAGATTTATATCTCAAATTTTGGGACATCTCAATTAATTCTTCATGTAAATGATCAAATTTATCAATATTTGGAATATCCTTCCAATTATTACGCTCAGCAAAGAATTTGAGTAATCTCTGAGCATCTTTCATTGTAGTGATCTGTTTTTCTTCCATATGATCAATTTAAAGATCCTGAATTATATAATGAGGAGTTAAATGAACCGGGTCGGAGACCCGCTCCAGCGCAGAGAGCTTTATGAGTTAATTAATTTTATAAATATAGCCCATAAATTCAATTATGCCTAATGTTCACATATATGAGAAGTTCTGTAAAGCGGTCAGGCGCGTCTGAATTTTTTAATATTCAATAATATTTTTCGTAGTATTCTTCTAATTCTTTAATTATTTCTTTCCTTTTTGAGTATAGAGGGTGAGTTTCGTCTATTTTTTTAAACAATGGCAAAAAAACATCTTGAATGACCGGACCATATTTTTTTCGCAGGTGATCTTTTTTTTCTCCCTCATCCAAACTATCAATTTTGAAAGCATTGCGAGCAAAATCTGCATATTTTATTACACAGACATCAGGATCGATTACGGCTCTTTCTATGTGCTCTTTGTATAAATCGTATTTTGTTTTTTCAACTCCTTTAAACTTTAGGTCTTCAATTAATTTTGCAAAATCAGGATTTGATAAGCTATTTACAGTATTTCTTACTTTTAAACCAAATTTTTCACTAATTTCAAGCAGAGATATCTCTCTTAATTCTATAGAATATTTTTTTTCTATATCTGCATTGCTGTCTGATAATTTGTTCCATGGCTCCTCAGGAAAATGTTTTGATAAATGTCTTTGTGACAAAATAAGGCTTTGATCTTCAACTGAATCGTGCAGTAAAGCTGCAATGATCAGATCTTTATCCTTTACATTGAATTTACTGATCACATCATCTGCTATTTCTAAAGGGTGTCCAATATAGGGCATACCATCCAGCCTATCTTTTTGGTTAATATGGATCTCAAGCATCAGATCTAATGCTTCTTCAATCCTTTTTTTATCTTTCTCATTAAAAATATTTAATTTTTCCTTGAACTGTTCAAGTTTGAGTTTGATTTTTTCTATTTTATTATCCTCATCAACTTGTCGAGAAGCAGATTGAGACTGTAAAATAGGTTTTTCTAATGGATTTTTCATGTTTAAAAGGGAATAAATTTTTAGAGTTATTTTTTAGTCCCGCAATTAAGCCACAATTTTTTGAAAAAGGGCAATGATAGCGTAGAAAGAACAAAACCTGCTGTTGGAACAAC
>DAOUPS010000002.1 GCA_030626045.1 bacterium
CCTCCATATGGCGAACGGGAAAAAATTTGGAAACATTCACATCCAATATCATGAGCGCGCTGAGGAGCTTTTTCAGCGCCTTTCGCAATTGAAACGTGGCAACCGATCTTTATCATTCTTTTATTTTAACAGAAAAAAGTTTTCTGAGAAAATTTTTGAAGATTGAGACTGTTGATTTGGCAGAATATTCAAGCTCAAGGTATTTTTTCCTATTCAATGATCCAATTATCTCCTATTTGGCGCAAATGTCCTTTGATCTCAAAACCGCTTGCCAGTTTATGTCCGCCGCCTCGAAATTGGCGGGCAATTTTTGATACATCAACCTTTTTATATTCGTCCGATCGAAGACTTGCTTTGACTTTATTTTTTTCTCGTTCGGATAGGATCAGGGAAAATTTTGAATCAGATATGGTATTAAGAATTTCTGATATGCCCGAAATATCTTCAGTCGTAGCGCCGCATCGCTTAACGTCTTCCTTTGTAATAAAAGAAACCGCCATACCTGTCCGAATGTTAATTTTTGCGCGCTCTAAGGCGATACCCCAAAGCCTTAGCGTATTAAGCGACTTGTTGGTAAAAAGAGCGCGATTTACTTTTGTAATTGAAGCGCCTTTTCTTAAAAGGGCTCCCGAGATCTCCAGTGCCTCAGGCGATGTATTATTATGGCGAAATCCTCCTGTATCTGTATAAATGCCGCTAAGCAGATATTGGGCTATCTTAGCATTGAAATCATACCGAACATATTCAAAAAAACGGTAAATTATTTCTGTTGTTGCGGAAGCTTTTGTGTCAATGATATTTAATGCGTGAGGAATGAAAGTGTGGGGATGATGGTCAATATTGATGATTTTTGGCTGTTTTTTCAGCAATTCGATCTTTTTATCGAATTCCAGTTTGTAAAACACATCTCCTCGATCGAGAAATATTAATGCATCGTGATCTTCAATATTATGAACTGACGAGCTCAATCTGCCTACTGGAAACAATGATGAAAGTGCTTGGCCGGGAATATCCACGCTTAATATCACAAAGTCGTTTTTTCCGAGCCGGCATGAAAGATAATCAGAAAATGCGAATGCTCCTCCCAGTGCGTCCGCATCGGGTTTTGGATGAATGATAAGAAGCGGCGATGAAATATCACGCAGAGCTTGATCCAGAGATTCAAATTTTTCAACAAGATAGTCCATATTTTCAGAACTTTTCAATTGCTAATTAGAAGAATAATCCCATTAATATCATCATGGTCAGTCTTCATCGTGTTCCTCGTGAATTTGCTGGAAGACTTTTTCAATGTCGGTCATATTTTGTTGCGTGGTGTCAAGAACGAACCTCAATCGCGGAGTGATCTTAGAACAAAGCTTTTTATTAAGCAGCCCTTGAATGCGATAAAGCTCTTTTGAAATTGTTTTGATTGCGTACTCTTGTTCCTCAATAGGGAAAACACTCACGAACACTTGAGCATATCCCAGATCTTTTGTTGTGTCAACTCTTATAACAGAGACAAAAACACCTTTCTTAAAAGAAAGATGCTTAAGTAAAATATCGGCAACTGCATCTCTGACGAGATCATCTATTTTTTCAATGCGGCGGGACATTTCTATAGTTTTCGTTTAATTTTTTCCTCTTTGTAGCAAATAAGCGTATCTCCAACTTCAATTCTCTCCTTTCCTTCAAAAGTAATGCCGCACTCCATGTTTTCTTTTACTCTAACAGCATCTTGCTTATTTTGTTGTAACTGTGTGAGCATGCCGTTTCCGATTATATTTTTATCTCTCACGATCTCTAGATGTTGTCCCTTAACTATTTTACCTTGACTCACACTTCCTCCGACAACCATGCCTTTTTTTAAGTTTTTAAATTGGGCCAGAACTTTCAAACGGCCAAGATCAGTTCGTTTAATTTCAGGATCAAGTAACTCTGACATTTGTTCTTTAATATCCTCTATGAGCTCGTAGATCACTGAATAAGTTTTAACCGAAACATTAATATTTTCCGCGAGACGATTAGCGGCAGATGTTGGATTTACATTGAAGCCATAAACTGTTGCCTGGCTTGTCTGCGCTGTTTGAATATCGGTTTCCGTAATTGGTCCGACTCCTTCATAAAGAATATCAAGGCTCACTTCATTGGATTTAAGGGTCTCCAGAATCTGTTTTATTGCTTCAAGCGTGCCTCGAACGTCTGTCTTAATGATTACCGAATATCTTTTTATGAGAGCTTTATTAATGTTCTTAATCAACTCTTTCGAGCTTATCGCTCCCACTCGCTGAGGACCTGATTTTATAGAGCCACGCATAAGTTTACGGTTTTTTCTACCAATTTTCTGGTCCATTACCTGTAAAATGTCATTACTATTGAGAATTTCTGAAAGTCCGGTAATTGTAACAGGCATGGAAGGGCTGGCACTTTTAATAGAGTGCCCGGCATAATCTTTGATGTCTCGAATACGTCCGTACTTGTCTCCAACTATGACATCTTGCCCGACTTTAAGTGTTCCCGTTTTGATCAAAATTGTTGCAACAAATCCTTTCTCCGGATCTTTATGTGCTTCAAGAACAATTCCGAATGCTCCGCGTTCTTTATTTGCCTTAAAATCTTGAATATCGGCTATCAGCAGGATCGTATCGAGAAGCTTGTCAAGACCCATATCATTTTTTGCTGAAATTTCATTATATGGAATTTCACCTCCGTATCCTTCCAATAAAATTCCGATCTCAGCTAGCTCTTGGTGAACTTTATTCACATTTGCTTCCGGTTTGTCTATTTTATTAATTGCCACAATGCACGGTATTTTATTTTCAAGAATAAAATCCGCAACTTCTTTGGTTTGCGGTTTCACACCATCATCAGCTGCTACAACAAGAATAGCGATATCCGCAAGACCGGCTCCCCGTTGGCGCATAGACTGAAAGGCTTCATGTCCCGGAGTATCAATGAATGTGATAAGTTTGCCCTTTTTGCGAATTTGATAGGCGGTAATGTGTTGTGTGATGCCGCCTGATTCTTTTTCCGCAATGTGTGTTTTCCGAAGCGTATCAAGAAGTGTTGTCTTGCCGTGGTCTACATGTCCAAGAATTGTCACGATTGGCGGACGAGGCGAAAGCAAGTCTTTATTTTCCTGCTCATGCTTGAGTATTTCTTGCAGTTTTTCCAATGTTATTACATCACCACTCTTAAAAGTTTGATCGGGTTTGGTTTCGAAGCCGAGATCTTCCGCAATAATAACAGCGGTTTCGTAATCTATCGATTCGTTGATTGACGCCATGATCCCATTCTCCATGAGTTTTTTAATTATTTCAGGAGTGTCCATGCCAAGCCTTTGAGCGAATTCCCGCACAGTGATCTGAAAAGGAATTTTAACTTTTTTAACTTTTTTGTTAAGCATTGAATATATCAATAAGAGTAAGTTCATTAAACACGCGCATAATAATCCTTTATATCAAGAAATAAAAGGTTAGTCAATATATTATAGTAGTGGGAGCAGTATAACAACAATAATCAGACCCTTTTTTTATTTTTTGTTCCGTCTTTGTCGGATGACGCGATGGAAATCGCGTGCTTTTCTTCCTCTGTAAGCTGATGTTGTTCTGAGACGCCTTGTTTGAGCTGTTTTGCATAAACCCTGACACCTTCTCTGGAATAAAGAGAGGAAATAACAACCCCGTTATCATCTCCGTCCAAAAGCGCTACAGAAAAACTTTGATCTCCGCCAATATCTCGAAACGGATTAAAGCGGATCATTCCAATTTTGTGCAGTCCAGAATGCGACAATAAGTGTATTCTATTGGTTATTTCATAAAGATCTTTAATGTCATTGTCGATCGTAGAAAGGTTTTCTTTCATACCGACGATGATGTTTTCCAAATTTTCATCTTCTGCTCCTTGGAACATGACCTTCTGGTTTCTCTTAATGCGCGAAATGGCAAATTGCTGAGTAATTGTCCAAACAAGTAGGATAACAACCGAAATTGCAGCAATAGCAAGTATCATTTGATTGCCTTCAATTGACATAGGCATCGATTTTAATGCTAAAAACCTGTAATTACTCTAGCATGTTTAAATAATGGTGTAAAATGCACTTATTGGATGCTTTGAATACTAATATTGCATAAATTCGTTCTTGATTTATTGTTTTTCGTAATGTATGGTATAAGAACCTATCCGAAAACCCCATATCCTGCTGCAATTTCCAAATCTTGGCTGTCCCGCCGGGGCGGGTTCGCAACAGAAGAGGATTTTCGAATAGGCTCTTAGACAGTTGGGCAATTAGCTCAGTTGGTTAGAGCGCATGCTCGACACGCATGAGGTCGGAGGTTCAAATCCTCCATTGCCCACAAAAACATTTTGTAGACACGGAAGCGTGGATCGTCCGCGACTTTTGTAGTTTAATCTAATATGATGTTTTAAATACTAAAAGATAGTATTTTTTGATTAAAGTGGCGTAATTTTGTATCTTAACAACTTGAAATAAAATTGGAGATGACATTATGAGTATCCGAGGTAAACAATTATGGCTTTCATTATGGCAACGCATTATAGCGCAAGGTGATCCAGACAAAGTCTATAATGATCTTGTGGTACGGTATTCCGAGCCGCATCGCGTATATCACACGCTTGAACACATTAAATATTGTCTTAATGAACTTGAACAAGCTCGACATCTTGCTGTCAATCTCAACGCAGTAGAGTGGGCTCTTTGGTATCATGATGCAATCTATGACACTAGAGCGAAGGACAATGAAGACAGAAGCGCTAAGTTTGCTATGAAAGTGGCAAAAGATGCCTTACTGCCCGACAATTTTGGACAGTCAGCAGCAAATCTAATTATGGCAACGAAACATTCTGGAACTCCGACTGATTCCGATGCTAAGCTCCTGGTTGACATTGACCTTTCCATTCTTGGTCAACCCGAGGAAAAATTTGATGAATATGAGCGGCAGATTCGCGAGGAGTATAAATGGGCTTCCGAGAATACGTTTATTGCAGAACGGTCAGCGGTTCTAAGATTATTTCTTGGCCGTCAGGTTATTTATTCAACCCGATTTTTTCGTGACAAGTACGAAACTCGGTCTCGGCAAAACATTGTTCGTTCTCTTAAAAAGCTTTCTAACTTTACAATATAAGAGGTGATTAGAAATGCAAAGAATTGCTCTTTATCCCGGAACATTTGATCCCATTACGCTTGGGCATCTTGATGTCATTAGGACAGCTGCTGCAATTTTTGACGAGGTAATTGTAGCTCTCTTGATTAACCCCAAAAAGAAACCGATGTTTTCCGAAGAAAAACGACTGGCAATGATCAGGCAGGCAGTAGATGACAATAATATTGCCAACGTTCGAATAACTTCTTTCCATGGTCTGACCGTTGAGCTGGCTTGTCAAGAAAAAGCTATTGCCATTATTCGGGGGCTTCGCTTGACAACAGAATATGAAGTAGAATTGAATATCAGTTTTAACAACAGAGTGCTGAGTGGCAGTCTTTACACAGTCTTTATTGCCCCTCTTCAAGAACATATTCATATTAGTTCCTCCGTGGTAAGAGAGCTGGTTTCTTTCGGAAGAACAAATTTGGCTGAATATGTGCCGAAAGCAGTGCTTAAGCAAATTGAACAATGAGCTAGGGGCCAAGAAAGTTAAACTTCTTGGCCCTTTTCTTTTAAAGAACAATTACGTGGCGCCAATGTTCGATTAGAGGCAAAACACTAAAATTGAATTGTGATCTGTTTTTTTTTATCAAAAAACAAAATGACGATGTTGATTATAGTTACTTTTCTTGTTAAGATTAAAGTGCGAATATAGCCTGGTCGTCTAGCGCAGAACGATTCGTTCTCGACGGAGAAATGGCAGATCATACCTGTCCCGGGCTACTAATCTTGAAAGATGAATAATGATAAGTTTAGAAAAAGCAATTGAACAAATAAAAAAAGCGAACCCATTTACGGGCTCTTTTCTTTTTAAAGAATTAAAGAATTTGCTGCCAAGAAAGGGAAAAATAGGCCAGGTGCCTTCTTTCTTTTTCTCCTAAAAAAGATACCTGCCCACTTTTCCTTTCATGGCCCATTTTTCTTTTCAGTTTTTTCCCTCAAGACTCTTCTTTCCATGATACTTTTTGTACACTTCTTTTAGTCCTTTATTTGTAACATGCGTGTAAATTTGTGTTGTGTTGATCGAGCTATGGCCTAAAAGTGCCTGAACACTGCGGATATCAGCGCCATTTTGCAAAAGATCCGTGGCAAAACTATGCCGCAGAATATGAGGTGTAACTTTTTTAACGATGCCTGCTTTTGTTGCGTATTTTTTTATCATTCGCTGAATGCTTCGAGGCGTTAGCCTAAGCGAGCAATTCATTTTTTCCGGATTTTTAACAATTCGCACAAATAAAGCGGGATCTACATCAATTCGTTTTTCAAGGTATCTCTCCAGAGCCTTTTTGGCCGCATCGGATATGAAAACAATTCTTACCTTGGATCCTTTTCCAACAATAGAAAATTCCTGGCGCTTAATGTTCAGTTTGTCTCGATCCAAGTTGACAAGTTCGGAGACTCTTAGTCCGGAAGAAAAAAATAGAGACAAAATGGCATGATCGCGCAAGGATGACAACGTAGAACCACTCGATGCATTCAGAAGGCGACTAACTTCATCTGTGGTTAAGAAGCCGATAGATCGTGCTTCTGCCTTTCCTAGCTCGATTTTGTCAGCTACAAGCGAAAGAGTATTTTGTTTTGATAAAAAATGCAAGAAGCCGCGGAGTGCGATTACGTGATAGTTTTGCGTGTTTTTACTAAGCAGGCGGTCATTTTTATTTGAAGCTCTATTCAAGAAAACACGATACTTATGAACAAGATCTTCCGTTATTTCTTCAGGGCGTGAAATATTTGACCACGAAATAAATTTTTGCAAATAACGATCGTAATTTTCAATGGTTTTTTGGGAACGGTTTTTATCCACTTCCAAATATTCAAGATAATCTGTGGCAAGTTGTCTTATTTTGTGTGTCATAGCAATAAATGGATCAGTTATGCTTATTTTACATTAAATAACGATGAAAATACAGACGCTATTGACAAAAAAGGGCCCTTTAGTAGAATAAGTGTTGATTATTATTTATTGGGTTGCATAGTGATGGGAGCGCGTCAGATGTTTTTCTGATAATAGAGCTTTCTATAAATATGCTATCAACAAGGATAAAAAACCATAAAACGTTATTTTTCAATGCTTCGGAAAGAAGCTTTGAGTGATACAATGAAAAAAACGCCGACAGAAAATGCTTGGCGTGAATGGTTGCATAGGACGATTAGCTCGTTGCGGTCCACTGAAACAAAAATTCTTTCATTTATAAAAAACAATCGCACATGTCTTCTCTTGGAATTTTTTAGAAAGCACTCCGCAGTGCTTGTCGTTGTTTTTGTGACTCTTCTTGTTGTGGCCGGAAATACTGCCCAAGGAATAGTTGGCGAGGGAGAAGGTTTCTTGGTCGGAGTATTTGAAAAGGAAACAACCAATGAAGAAAAGATCATAAGGAGAGTGAAAAATAATACCTATAAATACAACTTAGCATCAGCGCCGCTAGCAACGGCCAATGAGCAAATAACAAACGAAGAAGGAAATATTGCTGAATTTATGCCTAAAGACGGCAATTTAAATCAAAACCAGATGCAGTATCAGGTGCTTACAGCAACAACACCGGATGCAAAAGAATTGCTTGGTCAGGGTGCTGACGTTGCTGTGTATGAAGTAATGGACGGAGATACTGTTGGATCAATCGCAGAAGATTTTAAAGTTACGGTCAATACTATTTTGTGGGCGAATGATATTGATGATCAGGATATGATAAGACCTGGCGACAAAATTTTTATTTTACCTGTTACCGGAGTAAAGCACGTTGTTAAGGATGGTGATCAAATTGATAAGATTGCGAAAAAATATGAGGCGGATGAAGATAAAATAATTGCGTTTAATGAATTGTCTGCTGACGGAGCGATCGAAGTTGGCATGGAATTAGTTATCCCTAATGGGAAGGTTGAACAGCAACAGCCTGCTACGCCAAGCAACCTTTTGAGGCAGAGAAACTATTACGGCTCGGGAGTCGCGGCAGGAGATTCATCGACAAAAAGAGCGCCTTCAATTATTGATCGGAACCCAAAAGGCGGACACAAATTCCCGTACGGTTACTGCACCTGGTATGTCTCACGGCACAAGCATGTGCCCTGGGGAGGAAACGCGGGTACTTGGCTGTATCACGCGCGCGCCTATGGCGCAAAGACAGGGAAAAAGCCAAAAAAAGGCGCAATTATTGTGACCAGTGAAAGTTGGTATGGACATGTCGGAATTGTAACAAAAGTAAGCGGCAGTAAAGTCACCATAAAAGAAATGAATTACAGAGGATTTGCCAAAGTAAGCTCAAGAACGATCTCAGCCAAAAGCAGGGCTATCAAAGGGTATATTTATTAGACTGAGTATACAGACAGCGTAAACACAAAACAATCCCGAGTACTCGGGATTGTTTTGTAAGACAGCACTTTCGTGCTGGCCTCGTGCTGGCGCGAGTTTGCAACTCGGACCTTTAGTTTGGCGGCGGCTGAATGGGCAATGTGATGAAAGTATCCAGTATCAAGTATTAAGGAAAATAATCAATAACCAATAACCAATTTACAATCAATTTTCAAGTACCAATTACCAATGACAAATCCTCCGTGCCGGATTCATTCCTGAAATGATCAAAATAAAGGACTGATGTGAATTATTGATTCAAGTTGTGCCCTAATACGGTGAGGCAGGACCAAACTCGGACTAGCGCTGAGATTTATACGTTTTGGTTTTTATTTATTTCTTCTTTCTGTGAAACCGCCAGTGGCGCTTCTCGATGTAGACCACGCGCCACCAATATTGGCCCAAAAAATATCCTCCGACAATTCCTAGCACGGGAAAGGTATATTGCACCCATGGCGGCAGCGCGCACCAGCCAATTTTCGGAAAGTATGTGCCATACACTTGCCCTCCGCTTGAAAGAGTATATTTTATGTAGGCCATTTCAATAAGGGCATGCAAAATGAATGATAGCATCAAGCCCAAAAAAATTGTCAAAATAATATAAGTTAGCTTTTTCATTTCAAGATTTGTTTGACTGATTTGTTATTACACGGATATTGTCATTACCTTAACACAAAACTCTCTAACGCTACAAAAGGCAAAATAGTGTGGTTATAAAAACAGCTTTGCGCTGGTGCAAAAAGTTTTGAAAAGTCTTTTATCACACTTCCTCCCTAAATCGATATTGAATGGCTTCCGCTATGCGGGGTGCGGATATTGTTTTCTCGTGTGCCAGGTCAGCGATCGTGCGTGCGACTTTCAGAAGCCTATGATACGCGCGCGGCGAAAGGTACATTTGATCGATGGCGGCTTGAAGAAGTTTTTTCTCTTCCTCTCCGATCACGCAAAATTTTCTGATATGTTTTGTATCCATCTCAGCGTTCGTGAAAATATCCAGCTTGTCAAAGCGCTTGCTTTGTATTTCACGAACAGCAGTGATCCTTTCCCGTATCGATGAACTTTTTTCACCAAGCTTGTCCGATGATAACTTTGTGAATTTTAAGCGCGGAACTTCAATGTGCAGATCAATTCTGTCCATGATCGGACCGGACAACTTTTTCCGATAGCGGTTGATCTGGTGAGGCGTGCAAGTGCACGTTTTGTCCGGATCCGTGGCATTTCCGCAGGGGCAAGGGTTCATTGCGGCAATAAGGATGAATTGGGCCGGATAGGTAATACTTCCTTGAACTCGAGAAATGGAAACCGTGCCGTCTTCAAGCGGTTGGCGAAGATTTTCAATGACTTCGCGGGAAAATTCCGGAAACTCATCTAAGAATAGTACTCCTCTATTGGCCAATGATATCTCTCCCGGTTTTGGGAAACTGCCTCCTCCAACCAGAGAAGCGGCTGATGCGCTATGATGAGGAGATCGAAAGGGACGCTGATAAGTAAAGGGTTTCTCGACGCTGGTCAAGCCCGCGACAGAATAAAGCTTTGTTACTTCGAACGCTTCTTCGACCGTCATAGAAGGCATAATTGACGGAATTGATCTAGCCAGCATTGTTTTCCCGCTTCCGGGAGGGCCGGAGAGTAAAATGTTGTGGCCGCCTGCTACAGCGATCTCAAGAGCTCGCTTAACGTGTTCTTGCCCTTTAATGTATGCGAAATCATGCGAAAAGTCGGCTTGAGCAAGTTGTTTTAAATAAGTGTTGTCTTTGCGCATAGGTTGAATAGGAGACGTGCCTTTGAGATGCTCAACAAGCTTTGCAAGCGTTGTTACCGGATAGACCGTTAGCTCGTCGATTATATTTGCTTCTTGTGCGTTGTCAGTAGGAACATAAAAATTATTGAATCCTTTTTCTTTTATTGAAAGACCGATCGGCAAACTTCCTTTTACGCTTCTAAGTTGGCCGTCAAGTGCGCACTCGCCAATGAATACGGCATTGTCCGAAAGCGATTTAAGCTGGTGTGATGCCAATAATATTCCCAATGCGATAGGGAGGTCGAATGACGGACCTTCTTTCTTTAGGTCTGCCGGCGCGAGATTGACGGTAATTCTGCCAAAAAAATGCGGAGGGCGGAATCCGGAATTCTTGATCGCGCTTGAAACCCGGTCTTTTGCTTCTTTAACCGCGGTATCGGGAAGACCGACAATATTAAATTGATGCTGGCCCGGTGAGGTATCCACTTCAACTTCGATGATCCTTCCTTCCATTCCGAATGTTGAGGCGGAGTAAGTTTTTGAAGACATTTGTTATTTTTTGGGCTGTTCACAAATTAATTCTGCCGGAACTTTTTTGGTAGGAATTAATTTGGAAGCAATCCCTTTTTGTTTTGTTTATTAAAAGTTTGCAGGAGAAACACAGAAAGGCCTCCTGTTATCAGAATATCGGCCAAATTGAACATTGGAAATGATCCAATGGAAATGTAGTCGATGACGCATCCGAAATAAAAGCGGTCAATAATATTTGATATAGACCCTGCAAGAGCCAGAATTAAGAAAATATTCCAAGAAGATCGCATTGCTAAGGCAAAAAATAAGGCAAATGCAATTGTCCACACAAAAAAGAAGAAAAAGCCGTTTAACGGAATACTCCAAGCTATATTTTCGTTGCACGTTAAGTCTAAAAATCCTCCTGCCAAAGGGAGGAGGCTTTTTACCGCGCAAAATTTAACAAATTGATCAATGGCAATAGCGGCAAAAAAAAGCAGACCGCGCCATATTATTTTTTTTCCGCGCAAACTATACATGATCGTGCTGCTGGATATGCTTTAAGCCTCTCAATACGGATTTCTTTTTTACCGCATTTTTCGCAAATTCCGTATTTACCGTTTTTCATCCGTTCTAAAGCATCGTTGACATCCTTGAGATTTTTTTCAAGAGTTTCAGTTATGCTGATATTTGCCGTATAAGTCTCAACTTCTTCGGCATTATCCTCCTCGGTTCTCCCATAATCTTCGTATTTCGCTTCATATTCTCCCTCTCCTTCCTTATTGGCAAGCTGTGCCAGCTCGTTTTCAAGCTGTTTCTTTTCGTCAAGTAATTTTTGTTTGAATTCTTCAAGTGTTTTCTTATCCAACATGGTCTTGTGTTACCGATTATCACTTAATACTAAAATTTTAGCATTATATTTAGAAATAATCAATTTATCTTAATAGCGCGAGAGCCAGAACTCTTTTAGCTCTTTCCGGATCTTTGGCTTTCTCTGCCAGTAAAGCCTGTTGCTGAAGTTCCTGATGCTGTACGACCAGCCTTCTTAATTCTTTGCGGCCAGCTGTGGCTGCCACTATCTGCGTGGTAGCCGCTTCTCCTTTAGCGTTGGCAAGCTCCATCTCCCTTCTGACGGCATCTTGCAGTGCTTCCTGGGTTGTTTTCAGGGATTCTTCCTCATCAGACCCCATAAAAAGCCCTTTTAGCCATTTAACTACAGGTCTATCTTTCATTGTAATCCTCCACATTGTTAGTTGATCATAATTTTCTAAGGTGCCGATTAATAGCGCCAAAGACACTCTCATTTGGCTTTATTATTTTGATTGACCGAAGATAACAAACAATAATGACTATAAGTATCAACGATGATAACAACCAAAAAGCCAACCCGATAAGCGATCTTGCGACGAAAACAATCACAATTAGCGCAATCATAATTGACACAAAATCAAGTCTTACAACTTTACGGTCTATCTTTTTCAAAATAATCATCACCTCCTTTTGTGGCAAACCTAGATTTTCTGTTAGATGGTTTTCATTCAACGATGTTTTTTCAAGGTACACTGGAAATTAGCCTCCAGAATGTAACTCATGAATGTGCTTTTATTTCATAAATTAGATTCCGGATACTAATGCCACAGACTAACACAAGTATTCTTTTTGTCAATACCAGCATGGGGGCAATCATTACAAGTTGGAACAAGTTATAGCGAGTTTTCCAGATAATTAAGGGGAGAATAGATTATAGTTAAAAATAATGTCCATACCGCTGCTAATTTTTGCAGGAAACAAATAAAAGAATAAAATCGAATAGTAATTCCAAGGGTTTACAATAAGATAAAAACACGATACGATGAGGGCGTATAGGGGGAAAAATGATGATCTAACAGTAACTTTCGAAATTGTGGCAACAGTTCTAATAACTATCGTACTCAAAAAGGTAATTCAGTAGATTATGTTCAAAAAAGTTGATTCTCGAAAAAAATATTCAGAAATGGAGAAAGAAGTTTTGGCGTTCTGGAAAGAAAATAATATATTTGAAAAGTCCGTTAAACACCGTAGCAAAGCCAAAGCGTACAGTTTTTATGATGGTCCGCCGTTCATTACCGGCGTTCCTCATCCTGGCACGCTTCTATCTTCGGTTGTGAAAGATTGCGTTCCGCGTTATTGGACTATGAAGGGATATCGGGTAAAACGCCGTTGGGGCTGGGATTGCCATGGGTTGCCGGCCGAAAATATGGTTGAAAAGAAGCTTGGGATCAAAAGCAAGCGAGAAATAGAGGAAGTTATCGGAATCGAAAAATTCAACAAGACATGCCTTGAAGAAACATCCAAGATCGCATCTGAATGGGAAGAAGTTATTGATAGGATCGGCCGTATGGTGGAATTCAAAAATGCCTATAGAACTATGGATAAAGATTATATGGAATCCGTGTGGTGGGCATTCAAGCAGCTCTACGATAGACAACTTGTCTACGAGGATGTTCGTATTTCGCTCTATTGTCCAAGGTGTAGTACGCCTCTTTCCAATTTTGAAATAGCGATGGACAATAGCTATGAAATGGATAAAGACACGGCAGTATTTGTAAAGTTTGAGGTCGCCGAAAACAAAGGTGACATTTTAGGTACGGATTCCAAAACAAAAGCGTATTTTTTGGCTTGGACAACAACGCCTTGGACATTACTTGCGAATGTAGCCTTAGCGGTAGATCCTAAAATTACCTATGTCATGGTACGCATGAATAGGTCGGAAGAAGTTTATATACTTGCAAAAGACCGTCTCGAGATTTTTGATAAGGGATCATATGTTGAAATTCAAAGCTTTGCCGGTACAGATATCGAAGGATTTAAATACAAACCGATCTTTAATGTTAGTAAAGACTCAATAACTAGCAGTGAAAGTTCGTTTATAATAATTACTGAAGATTTTGTTACAATTGAAGGAGGGACAGGAATTGTGCATATAGCGCCTGCGTTTGGTGAAGATGATTTTAAAGCAAGAGCAAGGAACAATCTATCGCTTATTCTTAATGTTGATGATGAAGGAAGATTTTCTGATGGTGAATGGGAAGGAAAAAAAGTTTGGGACGCGAATCAAGAGATCGTTGAATGGCTCGAAAAAGAAGGATACTTGCTTGAAAAAGAAGAAATAACACACAGCTATCCCCATTGCCATCGCTGTCATACAAAGTTGATATATAAGGTTCAGCCGGCTTGGTATGTTAATGTGGATAAAATAAAGGCAAGTCTCATCGAAAAAAATAAAAATATCAATTGGCATCCAGCCGCTTTGAAGTATAATTGCTTTCAAAAAGGTATTGAGAGTGCTCCCGATTGGAACATATCCCGTGATCGTTACTGGGGAACCGGAATTCCAGTTTGGAAATGTGAAAATGAGCAATGTAATGAAATTAAGGTGTTTGGATCATATAAGGAATTGAAAAAGATATCCGGAGTTGAATTGAAAGATTATCATCGTCCTTATGTGGATGATATATCGTTTAAATGCGAAAAATGCGGCGCAAAAACGAAACGAGTGCGGCAAGTATTTGATTCATGGATCGAGGCTGGATCAATGCCGTTTGCTCAGTACCATTATCCGTTTGAGAACAAAGAAGAATTTAAAGAAAGTTTCCCGGCTGATTTCATATCGGAATATATCGGACAGACAAGGGCATGGTTTTATGTCATGCATGTTATTTCCACGAGTATTTTTGATAGCGAGAGTTTTAAAAATGTCATAATAACAGGTAATATTGCCGGTGAGGATGGGCGTAAAATGTCAAAATCATTAGGAAATTATACCGATCCGATGATCATCTTGGAAAAATATTCAGCGGATGCCCTTCGGCTTTATTTTTTGTCATCACCACTTCTTAATGCTCAAAATGTCAATTTTTCTGAAGAGGTTGTCAGGGATATTCAGTTACGCTTATTGGGAACGCTTTGGAACAGTTATTCATTTTTTGTGCTCTATGCGAGTGTTGATAAGTGGACTCAAGAGAATATAGATGAGCACGAGGTAAAATATAAAGAAAATCTTCTTGATCGTTGGATATTGTCAGAACTGCATTCTTTTGTGAAAATTGTTGATGAAAACATGGAAGTATATGATCTTGTAAAAGCGGTAAAACCGGTAAATACTTTTGTCGACGATCTTTCGAACTGGTATATCAGGCGGTCAAGAAGACGCTTTTGGAAAAGTGAGAATGATCAGGATAAAGAACAGGCATATTCAACCTTATGGACAGTACTAGTAACTCTCTCAAAAGTGATGGCTCCATTCTGTCCATTTATTGCCGAAGAAATGTTTAAGAATTTAACAGGAGAGGAATCAGTTCATCTGGCTGATTTTCCGATTAGTGATGACCAGATGATTGATGGCACTCTGAGCGAGAAAATGAAAGCTGTTAGGAAAGTAATTGAACTTGGCCTCTCAATTCGGGCGGACAAGGGAATTAAGGTAAGACAGCCGCTGGCTAGTGCGTTTGTCAGCATAAATGACGTAGAACTTGAAAAGCAATTCTTAGAGCTTGTTGCCGACGAGCTTAATGTAAAGGAAGTGGTGCAAGGTTCTATTGATGACGGAATTGACGGAATTATTATCAAGGAAGAAAAAAATATCAGAGTAGGCGTTGATACAACGATAAGTGAAAAATTAGCTCAAGAAGGGAATATGCGAGAATTTATCAGGCGTGTTCAAAACGCACGAAAAAAAGCGGGCTTTGATGTTAGCGACAGAATTTTGCTCTGGTGTAAAGGACTGGAAAATCTGATCAAAGTATATCAGCAAGAAATAGCGAAAGAGGTACTTGCAACTAAAATTCAAAGTCCCTCTACTGCCATTAAAGATGCAGATCATCACGAAACGTTCAATGTTAGCGGTGAGGAAGCGACTGTGTGGCTGAAGAAAGATAATGAAAAATAGGAAGCAGTATTGTCAGAGTTTATAAACTCTGACAACTAGTCCGAGCTTTGTAGCTCGGACTTTTGGTCTTATAAAGCAAAAAAACCGCCTTCAAGCGATTTACCACAAACACACAAACAAGACATACAACCGGTGTTTTGGATTGGTTACCGGGGCGACAGCACCCTAAAAATAATATTATGTGGCGTGTCGCCACCGGTTTCCGACGAAATGTCTTGAAAATCTTATCGCCAGGGTGTTTGGGTGATGGCGAATCAGATCATTCTTTTAAGCTATCTCGTCGGGATAGATGTGCCCTAGTCACATATCTCTTCTACCGTATCTCAGGGAGTTTCCCATTTTTATTTTTGTTTTGGGTTGTTTTTGTTTTTGTTTTTTGAAGGCTTACCAGGGTTATTGCTAAGATTAGCAATATTTTGTTACCTTCTTGAGAACAGCAGAAGAATTCCAATCACGAATAGGGGGAAATCGCGATTGGAATTCTTCTGCTGTGTCTTGATACAGCAGAATTATAGATATTAAAGAACTTTACTACATGTCCATTATAGCATTTTTTTACTTAATGGTCAATAAGATTATCAAAGAATACCTTATCTATCAACAGAACAAAAAATTTGCGTTTTATTTGCAAGAAATCCAAATATCTAAAGGTCTAATTATCCACACCTTATTAACATAATTTTATAAAAGTCTGTTTGAGAACTTTCTTCCGTTGCGTTCTCGAGTACTCATAATAAGATTCTTGGCAGAAGTTGGCTTAGAAAGTCCTTATTTTTACTCAAATTCCAGTATCATTGAATCAGTAGCGTGTTTTGATGTTGTAATGGCAAGATATTTCGAGTTATTTGCTGTTAAAATACTCCACTCGATTGATTTCGTTGTGTCTCCGGCAACATAATTGAAATAATGTATTTGTGACACGATCCCACTCTTGCAAGGCACCGACTTAAAAACGATTGAACGTGGAACTATCGGTTTTTTTTCATCAAGATATAGAGTTTGAAACTCGGTTGGCAGAACAGGCTCCACTGACTTGATTATCTCAGCGATCTCATCTTCCATGCTATCATTTTTGATCTTTAAAAGGAGATTTATTTTAATAGTTATTGGATCGTTTAGCGCTTTCTTTTTGTTGTGAATGATAAAGAAAAAAGCGTCATCATCAAGATAGGGGTAAACTTCCGGCAATTCAATATTTAGGGAATTAAAGATATCAATGGCTGTCATCCGATTATTATTTTCATCACACGGGCGAATAAAGAATCCGTTACGCAACTCAACTGCTTTCTTGGGAGTTTTCTTGATAGAGAGTATATATGTTTTAATACTCGCAGACATTTTGTTTCTGCTAAATTGTTGCGAATTAGCTTCTTCAAGTATGGCAATTTGTTTTTCGTATCCTTGCTTCTCCGAAAAAAGATCATCCAACTTGTCGGATATATTAATGTCTGAGATAAAGGGGATATTTTCAACTGGCTTCTTTTTCAAGACATGTTTGTAATAAAAGTATCCTGACCCTCCGGTTAAAAACAA
This sequence comes from bacterium, assembly GCA_030626045.1. Classification (GTDB taxonomy): domain Bacteria; phylum Patescibacteriota; class Minisyncoccia; order Moranbacterales; family DUUL01; genus DAOUPS01. The sequence continues at coordinate 17,202 of DAOUPS010000002.1, forward strand.
TAAAATAACGGCAATGATCAAAAGTGGCTTATTTAACCTGCCTTGCGGTTGATCTACGATTTCACCAGTATCTCCGATATTTAGTTGTGCCCTTGTCTTTGCCTGCGCATCTTTCTCTTTCCTTTTCCCAAGACTGGTTCGATATTTTGCGAGTTTTGTGCTTAATATCTCGGACACTCGTTGTTTTTTGCCGTGTATATGTGATTTAGGCGACTTCTTGACTGGATATTTATCCTCACCAAAAGGTTTTTTAGAAAAAGCCTTTTTTAGTTTTGCGGTGTTACTAACTGGCACTTTAGGTTTTTCTTTTTCTTCTTTCAAATTAAGAACATGGCCGGCCGGTTTTGTTTTTGTAGCCGGCTCGGATTTTTTGATTGTTTTTTCAAAATCTTTAATTCTTTTTAATGTGTCCTTAACTGCTTTATGTCTCAGGTTTTCTTGTATAAGCCGTGAATGTGCTTTTGGCACAGGCACGAATCCTGCTTCTCGTAGTTTTGTTGATTTGAGTTTCTGTAATATTTTATCAACACTGGCTTGCTCTGCACCAAATTGTTTTCCTGTTTCCTGTTTTTGGGCGATTTGTGCTCTTGGAGACGTTTCCGATGTTTGTCTCAATGCTTGAGAAATCTGCTTGGCAGGCTTCCGTTCAACAAATTTCGGTTTAGCATGATCCGGCTCAATAGGCTTTTCCGATTTAGCAGGACTTGGTTCAATAGATTTTGGTTTGACCTGGCTCGACTCAGCATATTTTTGCTTTAGTCCAGCCGGTTCTTGGTCTCTCGAAAGTTGTTCTGGCGGCTTATATTGCTTAGTCTGAGTGTAAAGTCTAACAAAAGGCCCTTGTCTTGAAATGAATTGTTCTGGCGGCTTGTGTGATTGTTGAGCTTGATGTTTGCTCTCACTTTGTGTTGATGCGGATCTATGCCGTGGAACAGGTCTTGGCGCTGCCGGAATTCTCGGTTTAGGCTTTAAAAGCGAGAGAGCCTCAACAGTCTTTTCTTCTACTTTCTTTTTGTGTTGCAGGTGCGATTCTGTTTTTGGCTTAAGACTGCCGAGAGGTTTTTTAGAACCAAAAAAATCAGGAAGAGCAGGTTCTTGTTTTAATTCCTCTGGGATATTAGTCATTGTGCCGAATAGCTTTGTCCAGTCTTCTTTTTGCCGTTCTAGATGAGGCGCCGCATCTTTTTTTTGCGGTATTTTTAGTGCTTCTTCTTTCTTTTTGATTACTGTTTTCTTAGGGGAAGCGGACTTGTGTTTTATCGGATATTCAGAAATATAAGAAGGAAGAGTTTTTATTTGTTTGTGCGGTTCTTGTTCTTTTGATTTCTTTTCTGTAAAAGAGTCCAATGTATCCTTTTTTTGAAGGATAGCGTCTTGCCTTTTAGTCTCGTGCCTAAAAACCGGCTTTTTTCGCTCAAGGTGGTGTTTTTGTTGTTGGAGAGGTTTTCCAATAATTTTCTGGAACCTATCATCTTCTCGAAATTTTTCCTTCCTTCTTCCAACCGTTTCGTATTTCTCTATTTTTGTCGAAACTTTTTTGTCTTGTACCAGTTCATATTTGCGTTCAACCTTATGTTGCGGAGCAGGCTGAGCTGCCGGTTTTGGCGTTACTGGAATTCTTGGTCTAGGCTTTAGAGGCAGATGGATTTCATCAACTTTTTCTACTACTCCCTTTTTGTGTGGCACGGCCCGCTCTGTCCTTGTCTCAGATTTACGTTCGACTCTATGTCGAGGGATTGGTTTTTGTGCTATCGGGACTTGCGGTTTAGGTTTCGGAACTAAAGAAACTTTTTCTATTTCCTTTTCAACTTTTTCTTTAGGCGGTATTGGCGGTTCTGCTTTCGGTCTAGGCTTAATGGCGGACTGTTGTTTCGATTGCGAAAAGGGCCTTGGTTTAACGGCAGAAGACGCTTGACTAATGGAAAAAGGACCAACTGAACGACCGAAAGGCTCTTGAACTGTGTGTAGCTTTTCTTTCTTCCTTTCTTTTTCAAAAAACGAAAAGAATTTCTGTTTTCCAAGACGCGTTTTAACTTTTATACCTTTCTTTGAGATTTGCAAAGCATCCTTCATTGTCTCAACCCTGAATTCAAGTGCTTTAGCTTCAGTTTCTTGCTCCTTTTTCTTTTTAAATCCAAACATCAGAGGATTTTTAACCTTTATGCTTAAAATGTATTTTGATGCGGCTTCTACTACGAGAACAATCCCATTATATCAAAAATTAGGCAGGCGGGCAAAAACATTATTGGAAACAGTCCATTATTAAAACAAAAATAAAAAAGCCGCAAAGGATTGCAGCTTTTTTCGTCTTCAATATTTATTGCTTGCTCTTGAGGCCTTTCATTGTCAGATTCGTTCTTCCCATCTTATCGATTTCAATTACTTTAACATCTACGTGTTGTCCTGTTTTCACAATATCCTCAACCTTATTAACATGCTCTTCTGATAATTGAGAAATATGAACAAGTCCTTCTTTTCCCGGTAATATTTCAACAAAAGCGCCGAAATCCATGATGCGTGTCACCTTGCCTTTGTATATTTCGTCTGCTTTTACTTCATGCGTTAAATTCTCAACCCATTTTTTTGCCTTTTGCGCTCCATCTCCGTTGTCAGATGTAATAAATACCATTCCACTATCTTCGATATCAATTTGGACGCCGGTTTTATCAATGATCTCATTAATGATCTTTCCTCCCGGGCCGATAACATCTCCTATTTTTTCCGGATTAATTTTGATTGTTATTATTCGTGGAGCGTATTGCGAAAGGTCGGCTCGCGGCTTTGAAATTACCGAAGCCATAACGTCGAGAATTTCCATTCGTCCCTGGTATGCTTGTTCGAGTACTTCGATGATAATTTCTGGCATGATCCCGTCAATTTTAACGTCGAGCTGCATGGCGGTAATGCCGTCTTTTGTACCTGCAACCTTAAAGTCCATATCGCCCCAATGATCTTCCGGTCCTTGAATATCTGACAAAATTTTATACTCGCCGTTTTGTCCGGTAATGATTCCCATCGCAATGCCGCCCACCGGCTTTTTTATTGGTACTCCGGCATCCATTAAAGCCAGTGTCGAACCGCATACTGATGCCATTGAAGATGATCCGTTGGATGAAAGTATTTCACTGACTAGAAGCATTGTGTAAGGAAAATCTTCCTGTGAAGGCAGCATAGGAATAAGTGCTTTTTCCGCAAGTGCTCCATGACCTATATCCCTTCTTCCCGGTCCTCTCATCATTCTCACTTCGCCGACACTGAAAGGAGCAAAGTTATAATGGTGAATGTATCGTCTTTTTTCGTCAACTTCCATTGTGTCGATGATTTGTTCCGCTCCGGGGGGGCCAAGCGTTGCCACTGTCAATGCCTGAGTTTCCCCTCGTTTGAAAACTCCGCTTCCGTGAGTTCTTGGCAAGACGCTGACCCGCGACGATATATGCCGAACTTCATTGATCTTTCTTCCATCCGGCCGGTCGCTGTCTTGAAGAATTCTGTCATGAAGAACTTTATTTAGAAAATTTTCAAAGACCAAGGAAGCTTCTTCTTTTCTGTCTGCCTGTTCTTTTTCGAAATAATCGTTAACGATCAGTTCATTCAAAGCCCCTCTGATCACTTTGATCTTTTCGTCTCTCTCTTCTCTGTTTTGGGTGTAAAAAGCGCTGGCTAAGCCTTGTTTTTCGAAAAAAGAAGTAATTTTTTGATTGAATTCGCTGGACGGAGTGGTGAGCTTGATCTCCTTCTTTTCTTTTCCGATCTTGGAGATGATCTCTTTTTGAAATTTTCCCAAAGCATTAATTTGTTCATATGCCAATGCAATGCCTTCATGCATGTCTGTATTTGAAATTTCATTTGCTCCTGCCTCGATCATATTTATTTTATCTTGTGTTCCGGCGGCAAGAATATTAGCTGAAGCCTTTGCCAGTGCGTCATTGGACGGATTTACTGTAAAAGCACCGTCTTTTTGTCCGATCCGTACAGCTGAAACAGGGCCGTTCCAAGGTATATCGGAAATTCCAAGCGCCAAAGATGCAGCGATAACAGCAACAAGAGCAGGATCATTTTCTTGATCAATTGATAAAACTGTTAAAATTACTTGAATTTCATTTCGCATTCGCGCATCAAATAATGGGCGAATTGTTCTGTCGATGATTCGTCCATTCAAAATTGCTTGATCGGATGGTCGTCCCTCACGTTTGATAAAACGGGATCCTTTGATCTTTCCGGCTGCGTAGTAGCGTTCTTCATAATCGACAAAAAGAGGGAAGAAGTCCATTCCCTCTCGGCGATCTTCGCTCATTGTTGCTGTTGCGAGAATAACTGTGTCGCCGTATTGGACGGTTGCCGAGCCGTTTGCTTGCTCTGCAAAAAGCCCGAATTCAGCTTGAAGTGTTTTTCCGCCTACTTCAATTTGGTATTGTTTGTGTTCCATTTGGGTTGTTTTCGTTTTCACAAACTTTTTGAGTAAGCAGAAAGTAAAAGGGAAAAGATAAAAGGAAATTTATACCATGCATTACTAAGCTGATGCGCTCCTTTTAGCTTCTACTCTTTACTTTTGCCTAAACTCTAAAAGTTTGAAGAACAGAATGAATAATTAATAATGAACAGGTTAAAATTTATCCAGTTCATCAAAAACAGTAACATTACGCGGAAGAAAAGTCAATCGAGAGTGATTTTTAATGAGTTTATTTTTAAGGCAAAAATGTAAGAAATACAAGAGACATGAGCACAAACGTTGATTTTTCGTTAAATAATAGTATTATCATGATTTGTTTAAGCAAATAAATATTATCTCAATCAAGTTTAAAAAACAGGAAAAACAGATAGAACGTCTTTACATTTCTGTCATCACGTGCTAGATTGTTGTAAGTTATTGATGGCATTTTGCCGTCAGTATAAGCATCACACATATTTAGCGGCTGGCTTGCCTTGCCCGAATACTCGGGAAAAAGCTGGAGTAAAAGCTAAATAGAGGATAACCAATAAGGAAACAATTTATGTCAGAACAGACGAAGGCGACGCCAAGCAATGCTCAAGTTGCTAAAGCGTTCTTTGACGATGCCAAAATTGAAAATTTGAAAGGGAAATACGATCTTTCTCTCGAAACGATGCTCAAAGCAGGTGTTCATTTCGGACACAAAAAGTCAAGATGGAATCCGAAGATGAAAGATTACATTTTTGGAACTCGAAATGGAATTCATATCATTGATCTTGAAAAAACAGCAGTGCTTTTTGAAAAAGCGCTTGGGTTCATTGATGAAGTAGTTGCAAAAAATGGCCTTATACTCATTGTGGGAACGATAAAACAGGCAAAAGATCTTGTAAAAAGTGTTGCCGACAAAGCTGAGATGCCTTACGCTAATGAACGGTGGCTTGGCGGAACATTTACAAATTTCGGCATTATCAAGAAGCGCGTGAAGTATCTTGTTGAAACAAATGAGGCTTTGGAAAAAGGAAAGCTTACGAATATGACAAAACTTGAACGGCACAAGATCAAGAAAAGACTTAACAAGATCGAAAGGAAAATGGGCGGATTGGTTAGAATGACACGACTTCCTGACGCAGTTATTATTCTTGATATAAATAAAGATGAACTGGCGCTCAAGGAGGCGAGATCTGCAGGTATCAAACTAGTAGGCTTAGTTGACAGCAATAGCGATCCTACCAAAGTTGATTATCCTGTTCCGGCCAATGATGATGCTCTGTCTTCTTTAAAATATGTTCTTGGAGTATTTCTTAAACGAATTCTTGAAGCAAAAAGTAAACAGGCCGTTTCTTCAACAAATTCAACCGCTTCAAAAGCTGAGAAAAGCTTGTAATTTTTTAATCATTAAACGCTTAATATAAACTAAGTTAGATTTATGCTTGAACTTATAAAAAAAATAAGAAGCGCGACAGGAGCCGGAATTATTGATATCAAAAAAGCACTTGAGGAAGCCAATGGAAATGAAAAGGACGCAGTTGATATTTTGCGCCGAAGGGGTCTTGAAAAGGCCGGAAAAAAAGGAAGCCGTGAAGCAAAGGAGGGGGTCATAGCGTCATATGTCCACACCGACGGAAAAGTTGCTGTACTCGTGAAAGTGCTTTGCGAAACTGATTTTGTTGCTCGTAACGATGAATTTAAAGAACTGGCTAATGATTTGGCGATGCAGATCGCGGCGATGAGTCCCAAAAGTATTTCTCCTGAGGACGTTTCACAGTTGTTTATTGATGAGCATAAAAAAGATTGGATGAAAGAAGCGGAGGATGAAAAAAAACCGGAGGATATTACAAAAAAGATCATTAAAGGAAAAGAACAAAAGTTGCGAAACGAGAGTGCGTTGTTAACGCAAGATTTTATCAAGGATCAGGACAATACAGTTGAAGAAATGATCAAAAGTAAAATTGCTAAAATGGGTGAGAATATTAAAGTGGAAGAATTTGTGAGGTTAGAATTATAATTGTATCTTTAATAGACAAGATAATTTTTTTTCTAATTATAGTATGATAGTTCGATTTTTTAAATGGGATCAACCAAGAAATGCCGTTTGCTTACTAGACGGAATACGCGAAGGAAACAAGATTGTTGTTGAGCATGAATGGGGAACATTTATTGCCGAAGTTCTTATTGCCGACAAAAGTCTCGAGAAAGATGAATTATCCGGGAAAGTGCTTCGAAAAGCTACTCCTCAGGATCTTGAAATGGTTATTAATAATAGACCGAAGGAAAAAGAAATGCTTATCGTTGCAAAAAAGGAATCCCGAGTTCTTGATATTTTTATGAAGGTGATCAATGTTAGCATGAGTCTTGATGGAAGTTGCGCGGTCATTTCTTTTGTTGCTGACGGGCGAGTTGATTTTAGAAAACTTGTCAAAAATTTGTCAGCGATATTCGGAAAGTCGATTAGGCTTCAGCAGATCGGTTCGAGAGATGAAGCGAGAATGGCTGGAGGATATGGCATCTGCGGCAGAGAGCTTTGTTGCAAAAAATTTCCTGGCAGTTTGACGAGTATTTCGACTGAAATGGCCCGTTGCCAGTTTATTTCTCATAGAGGATCGGAAAGAATATCAGGATTATGCGGAAGGCTTATGTGCTGTTTGTCATTTGAAGCCAAACAATATCAGGATATGTTGAAAGATATGCCGGTGAAAAACGAAAAAGTTGAAGTCAACGGCAAAAAATGCATTGTTATTGACTTACAAGTGCTTTCTAAAAAGGTGAAGATAAAGCTTGAGGATGGCACAGTGATCCTTGTCGATAATAGTGAAGTAAAAAGGAAGGCATTACAAAAAACATAAAATCGAAATATACATGAATCTATTCAATTTTATTCTTATCGGCCTCATATTTATTAGTTTAGTGGCGATAATCACAATTTTTGGAAGAAGCATTAAACGTGTGAAGAGCATTGATATTCCCGGCCAAAAATTTACAGATGATGTTAATAATAAAAACTTCATTTTTCGCTTCGTTAAAGCAGTACAAGGGGCAATAGCGAAAATTTTTGTATTAATAGCTGAGTGGATTGTGAAAAAAACAAAGAAAGTATTGCACCTTGTTCATTTTTGGCTTATCAAGAAAAAAATGGGGAAAAAAGAAGAATGCCTTGCAGATGAAATTGAGGCCAAAAAAGAGCTAATTATCGAGGAAGAAAAGAATCTTGAAAAAGTTATAAATGAGGATCTTGCTCAAGCCGATGAGCAAAAATTGAAAATCGAACAGCGAGGAGAAGAAATCTCTATTATGACAGAATATGAAGAAGCAGTAATTGATAGTAAAGCTGGTCCAGTTGGTGATGTTTTGAAAGTTGAGAAAGAGAGAAAGATCGCTAATTTTTTTACTCGTGGAAAAAAAGAAAGAACTGAAATGCCACTTGAAGCCGGACAAGGGCGGCAAATCAAAGAAAAAAACGGTGAAGACAGCAATACTAAACTTTTTTCCAAAGATGATGAAACCATTCAGATTCCAGTTGAAACTGAGGAGAGTGGTACTCAGAAAGGCTTTTTAAATAAATTTAAAAAGCCGTTAGCGTTGTTTCAAGGGTTTAAAAAGAATGGCTCGATAGGGAAGCAAGAAGAGCAGGGAAAGACAGATCAATTCTCTGATGGTGTTGTAAAAATAGAAAAGCCGCTTCATCGGCCTAAGGACGAGTATCTTATTAAGGAGGTCGTAAGAACAAAAAGAAAGGAGAATAAATATGATATAGATGATGAGCTTGGTATAGACAGGGAAATTCTTGAGAAGAAAATTTTACAGAAAATCACGAATAATCCGCGAAACATTGAACAATATCGTCAGTTGGGAGAATTGTATATTAAAATGAAAAATTTTGATGATGCTCGCAGTGCATATAAATTTATTCTGCAGGTTATTCCTAGAGATATTGATGCTAAAAGAAAGATAGAAAAGATCAAGTTGCTTAAGCGCCTCAACTAACGGTCTTTAACAAATGATTGAGTTAGCTTGGGGATAGCTCTTTAATGTAATTGCCCATGTAGCTCAATCGGTAGAGCAACTCCATGGTAAGGAGTAGGTAAGCGGTTCGAATCCGCTCATGGGCTCAGTAGAAACTGTTTAAGTTTTAAAACGGGTCGGTGGCAGAGTGGTCAAATGCACCTGACTGTAAATCAGGCGCCGCGAGGCTACGGCGGTTCGAATCCGTTCCGGCCCACATAGCCAAGTCTAACAAGCATAAAAAACGGGGTTCAGTAAAATCCCGCACTTTTTTGTGCAAATCATGCCGAAGTAGCTCAACGGTAGAGCAATCGCCTTGTAAGCGATAGGTTACCGGTTCAAGTCCGGTCTTCGGCTCAAACGCTTTTTTTCGAATTATTTACTCGAGGCTCCCGATATCCACAAAATAAGAGATAAGTTAATTAGTTGTTGATTCGAGTCTAACTACAGACTCAAAAAAACCCCGTGTATTGTGCGCGGGATTTTCTGATTTTTTACAACGCCTGTTTGTCCCGCCTTTCGTGAAAAGCTTGGAAACAGTCCCATTACAATTCCATAGAAAAGAGCCACATACTCAAGTGTACATGGCTCTATTCGGCACTTTGTGCCACCAAAGAGGAGATCAATGAAACCACTTTATGCTAACATAGCGATTTCTACTATCAAGTGATCGTATGCGGCAATTACTTCTAAATAAATAGCTAACTAACCGTTTTATTTTTCACTTTATTTTACACTTCAATGATCACAGGCAATACTATTGGCCTGCGTTTTGTTTTCTGAAACAGAAATTTTCCAAGATCATCACGGATGCTGTTCTTAATGTAATTCCAGTTTGGTTCTGTGCCATTGGAACCCTTGGAAGTAGATTTCATAACAATATCCTTAAGCCGTTTTTTGGCTGCGTTGACAAGATCAAAATTTTCCTTGACATAAATAAAACCTCTTGAAGTTACTTGTGGTTCACCAACAACTTTTTTCGTTTTTCTATCAATAATCGCAATGATCGTAAACATTCCATCTTTGGCTAGCATTTGACGGTCCCTTAAAACCACATTTCCAACATCGCCGACGCCAAGCCCGTCCACCATTACGTATGAACTTGGGACTTTTTCCGTTAACAGTTTTCCATTGCCTCGATAATCAAATTCAATTACCTGTCCGTTTACTCCAGTGAAAACATTTTTTTCCAGAATGCCGACGCTTTCACCAAGCTTGCCGTGAAGTTTTCGCATATAATATGTTCCATGGACAGGAATGAGATATTTTGGCCTAACAAGGTTGATCATCATTTTTAGGTCTTCTTGATTTCCGTGTCCGCTGGCATGGATGCCCATCATTTTGTAGTGGATTACTTCAGCGCCTTTCATATAAAGGGTATCTTTTAATCCTTGAACAGAACGTTCATTTCCGGGAATAACAGATGAAGAAAAAATAACAGTATCGCCTTTATGAATTTGAGTATAGCGATGCTCCCCGTTCACAATCTTCATCAGTGTTGAATTACCCTCTCCTTGCGCGCCTGGACACAAAATTACAAGCTTGCTATCTGCGTAGTCATTTACTTGTCTGATATCAATAAATGTAGATCGGCGCGCATTGATGTATCCAAGTTCGCGAGCGATCTCAACATTGCTTTTCATTGAGTATCCGTCAATAGCAAGTTTTCTCCCATGCTTTTCCGCAAGTTCCGCAATTTGCTGAATTCGACTGATGAGTGACGAGAATGTTGCGACGACGAGGCGCTTCCTAGTGTTCAAAAAGATTTGGTCCAAATTGTCGCGAATTACTGATTCTGAAATACTATATCCTTCCTCTTGTGCGTTTGTGCTGTCAGAGAGTAAAGCCAGAATATCTTCAGAGCCGAGGCGCGCGATTTTTGAAATATCAGCTGGCGCGTCACCAACGGGTGAATGGTCAAATTTAAAATCTCCTGTATGGACAATTGTGCCAATGGATGTTCGAAGCACAACCCCTATTGAATCGGGGATTGTATGATTAACATGGAAGAATTCAACCTTGAAACTTCCAAGAACGATCCGGTCGATTTTCCTGATTGTTCTCACATTCAAAGAGCCTTGACCTTTAAAGTCTTCTTGTCTTTTTAAGATCATAGCTTTTGTGAGTTCTGTCGCGTAAATCGGCGGATTTCCAATTCTATGAATGACATGCGGAATCGCGCCAATGTGGTCAAAGTGCCCGTGAGTGATAATTACGCCCCTGATCCTCTTTTTATTTTTTTCAAGATATTCCATGTTGGGAATAATGTAATCAATTCCCATCATTTCTTCTTCAGGGAACATCAGGCCCAGATCAACAACAACAATATCGTTCCCATGCTCGAATATTGTCATGTTGCGCCCTATTTCCTCAAGTCCTCCAACGGGTATCACTCTTAAAGTCTGTTTCGAAAAAGTCGCCGGTCGCGAGGCGGAAGATTTTCGAGTAGTTGTTTTTTGCTGTGTCATAGATTAATTTTATTTATTTAAGAAGTTTTTAAAAAATGGCAAAATACAAACGTGCCATAAGAGACAAACGAATATAAGCCACATTTGATAGCATAATATTCAAGAAAAGATTTTATTTGGGTTTAATGTGTATGGAACAGCCTCATAATACCGGAATGAGAAAATTTAA